>CABXKF010000001.1 GCA_902512765.1 uncultured Pelagibacteraceae bacterium
AAGAATTTTAACTTTTCTAGATCCTGATCGAGATCCATTAGGAGCTGGTTATCAAATTATCCAATCTAAAATTGCGATAGGTTCTGGGGGATTTTCAGGAAAAGGTTTTCTGCAAGGGACCCAAAGTTATTTAGAATTTCTTCCAGAAAAACACACAGACTTTATTTTTACTTTATTTTCAGAGGAGTTTGGTTTCATAGGTTCATTAGGACTTTTATTGCTATACACAATTATTATTCTGAGAATAATCCAAATAGGTGCCATCTCAAAAAATAGTTTTGCAAGACTTTTTTGTTTTGGTTTTGCATTTGCTATTTTTATTTATATTACTGTCAATTTATCAATGGTGCTAGGGCTGCTGCCTATAGTTGGCTCACCACTACCAATAATGTCATATGGGGGATCTTCAATGCTTGCAACAATGATTGGTTTTGGCATCGTAATGAGTGCTAAAGTTCATAGCCAACAAACTATAGCTTAAAAAATTCTAATATAAATAAAGTATAATTTGTCACTACCAAATATTAAAATTTGATTATAAAAAGCATTTGTGAACAAAAATATTAAAGTCGGAATCGTAGGTGCAGGAATACAAGGTGTATCAAATGCTTTGTTTCTACAAAAAAAAGGTTTTAATGTAACTATTTTTGACAGAGACAATCCTGGTACTCAAGCCGCCTCTTATGGAAACGCAGGACATTTTTCACCTTATGCTTCAGTTCCTTTAAATCGCCCAGATGTTCTAGCAGATGTACCTTCAATGTTATTAAGTTCATCAGGACCTTTAGCTTTGAAATGGAATTATGTACCAAAGATGATTCCATGGTTTTTAAAATTCATAATGAATTCTACAACAAAAAATATGATGCACACTGCTAAAAATATGCATCAAATTTTAGATTTAGCATTACCTGCCTATGATGAGCTTTTTGATGAAATTGATTTAGAGGGTTTAGTTGAAAATAAAGGAATTCTATATATTTGGAATGATCAAGATCTTAAAAGCAGAGAATTAGAAATAAAGATAAGAGACGAGCTAGGTGTTGAGCAACAATTAGTTAACAAATCTGAAATTCATGATCTTGAACCACACATTAAACCTTTTTATCATGCAGGTGTTTATTATCCGTATGCAAGACATGCAAGAAATCCAAGAAAGATCCTTTTAAAACTTTTTGATTTATTCTTAAAGAAAGGTGGAAAATTTAATAAGGTAAATATTAAAGATATTAATTTTGATGAAGAAAAGCCAGTTTTTAAAACTGAAAATCAAAGTTTTATTTTTGATAAAGTGATAATTGCTTGTGGTGCTTTTTCTAAAAAGTTAACAGATAATTTGGGTGAAAGAATACCTCTAGATACTGAAAGAGGTTATCATGTTCACTTTAAAGGCTGTGATCATTTGTTAAGTAGACCAGTTATTTTTTCAAATAGAGGTTTTGGGATTACTCCAATGGAACAGGGTTTAAGAGTAGTCGGAACCGTTGAATTTGGTGGATTAGATAATCCGATATCAAAATCAAGAGTTAAAAACTTAATTGATAATGCCAAATATATGCTTGGAGATTTACCCGAACATGAAGATGAATGGTTGGGATTTAGACCTTCATTACCAGATTTTCTTCCAGTTATGGGTCCATCAAAAAATCATAAAAATGTTTTTTATTGTTTTGGGCACCATCATTTAGGTTGGACATTAGGCCCAATTTCTGGAAAGATTGTTTCTGGAATGATCGCAAACGAAAATACAAATTTAAATTTAGATCCTTATAGTTCATTAAGATTTAGTTAATTTATGCAAAATGTAAGAGCGTACATAATGCTAGTGTGCGCCACACTATTTTGGGCAGGCAATTTCATGGTAGGAAAATTTGCATCTTTAGAAAACATTCCACCAATGTCACTTGTATTCTTTAGATGGTCTCTTGTTTGGTTAATTCTTTTACCTTTTACTTACAAAGAAATAATTAAAAATAAAGTTATAATTATAAATAATTTGCCTTTGTTATTTTTTTTAGCTTTTACAAGTGTTGGATTATTTAATACTTTTACGTATTTATCCTTAGTTCACACCCAAGTAATTAATGCTTCTCTTTTTAATACAGCTATTCCTGCAGCTATAATTTTTTTATGTTTTTTATTCAAAATTGAAAAAACTAACAAATTTCAAATACTTGGATTGATATTATCTGTATTTGGAATTTTATCGATAATTACAAAACTTGATTTAAACGTTTTGTTAACTTTAAATTTTAATAAAGGAGATCTTATAATGATTGGTGGAGTTATTACCTGGGGTTTGTATTCTGCTTTTTTAAAAAATAAAAAATTTACTTTACCACTTTTAACTTTGGTTCATGTTTTATGTACTTTTGGTTTAATATTTATATTTCCACAATTTCTTTATGAGTATTCTCAAGGACTAAGAGTTAGTTTTAACTCTAATCTTTACTACACTTTAATATATTTGGCATTATTCCCAAGTATAGGTTCTTATTATTGTTGGGCAGGAGCAGTTTCAATCATAGGAGCTAATAGAGCAGGTATTTTTTTATCATTAATCCCTTTTTTTAGTACAATAATGGCAATAATTTTTTTTAATGAACAATTTAAATTTTTTCATTTAATTGGATCAATTTTAATTATATTAGGTTTATTTTTATCAAATAAGAAAGTTCAAAATGCTTAAAGTTGCAATATTAGATGACTATCAAGATGTTTCACAAGAATTTGTGGATTTAAAAAAATTATCTGGAAAATATGAATTTAAAATATTCAGTGAGCCTTTTTTAGATGAGGCTGATGCCATCGAGCAACTAGCTGATTTTGAAGCACTGCTAATTATGCGTGAGCGAACACCAATAACAAAAAATATAATTGATAATCTAAATGATCTTAAATATATCATCACAAGTGGCTCAAGAAATAAAGCGATTGATTTAGAGGCTGCTAAAAAAAGAAAAATTATAGTTTGTGGTACAGAGATTAACTTTAATCCCACATGTGAATTAACTTGGGCTTTAATATTGGGGTTATCAAAAAATCTTAAAACTGAAATTGATAATATGTACCAAGGCTACTGGCAAACAACGATAGGCTTTGAACTTAAAGGAAAAATTATTGGTTTAATTGGCCTTGGAAGAGTGGGTTCACAGGTTGCTAAAATCGCAAAGGCTTTTGGCATGCAAGTAATGGCTTGGAGTGAAAATTTAGATTTAGACAAATGTAAAGAATTAGATGTACTTCCATGTACTAAGGAAGATTTAATTAAAACATCAGATTATATCTCAATTCATGTTCAAGGTGGAGAGCGTTATAAAGATTGCATAACAATTAAAGAATTTGATCAAATGAAAAAAACAGCTTTTTTAATTAATACTTCTAGAGGTTCAATTGTAAACGAAGATGATTTAATAATTGCTTTATCAACCAATGTTATTCTTGGTGCAGGATTAGATGTTTATGAAAAAGAACCTTTGCCAGAAGGAAATAAATTAAGATTTTTGCCAAATGCGTTACTCACACCACACATTGGCTATGTAACTGCTGAAAATTATAGTATTTTTTATACTCAGATGATTGAAGATCTTGAAGCTTGTGTTGAAGGGAAACCTTTAAGAATTATAGAATAAATAATGACAAAAAAAATTAATCCTAAACTTACAGCAGAACAAAAGTTAGTTTTGTTTGAAGAAGGAACTGAGTTGGCGGGAACAAGTGAATTAAATCATGAAAAAAGAGAAGGAAGTTTTCATTGTGCTAACTGTGGAGAAAAATTATTTGATTCTAATACAAAGTATGAAAGTGGATCTGGTTGGCCTTCATTTTATCAATCATTACCCGATGTATTTGAAACTAAAACTGATCATCATTTAGGTTACGCTAGAACCGAATACCACTGTAAAAAATGTGGTGGACATCATGGTCATATCTTTGAAGATGGACCAGAACCAACTGGAAAAAGATACTGTAACAATGGTGTTTGCTTGATTTTTAAGCCTAAAAGTTGAATTTGTTTATCTTTACTTTTTTATAAAGGTAATTTATCTTTAACTTACAATGAATAGACTATTCATTTATATCTTTGTTTTATTATTTTTTTCAAACTCTTATGCAAAAGATATATCAGAATTTTTTAATAATTTAATACCAGGTGAAGGTTTGACAGAAGCTTCAATTCAAATTAATGAAGATGACAATCCTGATATTGAAATTTTAGCTTTGAGAGATATTGAATCAACTAACAATTCAAATTTATTTACTCAGTTTAGTTTACATACTCAAGAAACAAATGGACATAATAGACTAATCGGAAATATAGGACTTGGTTATAGAAAATTGTCTCACGATAAATCTAATGTTGTAGGTGTCAATTTATTTTTAGATAATGATTTTAATGCAGGACATCAAAGAGGTAGTGTTGGTTTTGAGCTAAAAGGTGCCAATCTTGATCTTACCGCAAATAGTTATCATAAAATTACCAATATGGAAGTTTACAAAAGTACTGAGGAACAAGTCTTAACAGGCTATACAATCAATCTTGCCTCACAAATACCTTATGCGCCATGGGCAAAAATTAATTGGGAAAATTATTCATGGGAAAACGAAAAAGCTTCTAGTGATACAGAAGGAAATAGTTTAGCGTTAGAAGCATATTTATCACCGTCTGTTCAGCTAGAACTTAAAAATGATATGAGTGATAACTCAGGGGTAGATGACGAATTTACTTCTAAATTAACTTTTATTTATCCCCCTAGAGAAGATGGAAAATCAATGAAAGATGGATTTTCAAATGTAGTATTTGAAAAAGAAAATGTTCAAAAAAAATTAAAAGAAAAGGTTAAAAGAAATAATAATTTGACTGTAGAAGTACAAGGGTCAATTATTGTGACTAGTAAATAATTATGAAAATAGCTAAATTTATCTTAACAGCATTATTTTTTGTTTTATTTTCGAATAAAGTTTTTGCAGTTGACACAACTGGAGCAGCATCAGTTTATAAAATTACTATGACTTATTTACAATTATGTGAGACGGGAAGTACTACGGCAAGTTGTTCAAATCCATTAGCAGTTGGTTCTGGAGATTCAGGATTGATAAATATTGCTGACACTACAGCAGGTGTAGCAGCTGCAAGTTATGGTGATTTTACAAAAGTTCCATTTGGTACAACTTATTCACACTATCAAGTCACTATGAAAAGAGCGGTCAAGATTAAAGGTTCAGTAAGTGATGGTACAAACACTTGCTACACTGTATCAAATAGTGGAGACATATCTAAAAACGTTGTAGGAAGTACAAGCTCTGGTGATGAAGCAGAAATTACAGCTTATATGGCAATGACCGTAAGTGGTTTAGGAGATGAGATAAACAGTATAAGTGCTGGAGATGGATCGGGAACAGCACAAG
Organism: uncultured Pelagibacteraceae bacterium; assembly: GCA_902512765.1. Lineage (GTDB taxonomy): Bacteria > Pseudomonadota > Alphaproteobacteria > Pelagibacterales > Pelagibacteraceae > Pelagibacter. The sequence continues at coordinate 5,410 of CABXKF010000001.1, forward strand.
ATGCTGGAACTATTGATGATGATGATGAATTTTTTCAATATAGGGGAGCTTTCACTAAACCTTTAAAACTTAATCCTGGAAAAATCCCTACACTTAAAATTGCATTTGGAACTTCAAGTGCATTAGCATACAAAGGATCAGATGGAGGATGCACAGCTACAATTGGTCAAACCCAAGGGTTATATGGTGGCAAGCCTGATGTTACCGCAACAGTTATAGATTAATTTTACTTTAAAAGATCTTGAAGCTTATTTTCTTTTTCTAAAGCTCTAACATCATCGTATCCACCAATGTGTTGATCATCAAAAAAAATTTGTGGAATAGTTCTTTTACCATTAGCTTTTGTAATCATCTCATCCATGGCACCATCAACTGTTGCAATGTTAATTTCTTTATATTCAACGTTATTTCTAGTTAATAATTTCTTAGCAGCTTCACAGTAATTACAAAGTGGCCCTGTATAAATGGTAACTGATTTCATCTCTTATAAATAATCATTCTTTTTAATTTTACTAGTAATTTCTTTTCTAGAGTATTCAAATTTTTTCCTATGTTTTATACTTTTTTGATTAACTCTTTTTCTCCATAATCTAAAGGAGGTAGGTTTCACTGATCTTCGCATAATCTTAATAACCTCAGATTCTGTCTTACCAGTCTTTTTTTCTATTTCTTCAAAAGTGATCCTATCTGCCCAGGCAGCCCAAACGATCCAATCTGGATCATCCACTTTTGGCTCTGGATTTTTAACTCTAGTTATGGGGGTGTGACCTTTTTTTTTCATAAATCCTTTATATTTGAAAAAAATGATTAATGCATTTTTTTTAGGGTATGATATTATGATTTTGATAGTCCATCTTAGCCATCTTTAGCTCCCGGTTTTTTTGGACTATCTATCCTTAAAATGTTTCCCTTAAATTATTTCCTATTTTTACAAATAATCCTGTTTTTATTTATTACACCTGGTACCCCTCGAATTGTAATCATTTCATACTCAATGAATTATGGAGTTCAAAAATGTATTTGGACTGCACTGGGAGATATTACGGCAAATTTTATACAAGCTACTTTAGTTATTTTTGTAATAGGCTCTTTTTTTTCAGATAATCCAAATTTTTTAAATATTTTTAAATGGGTTGGAGTAACTTATATTTTATATCTTGCTTATGATCTTTATAAATCAAAACCTAAAGATGTAAGTTCAGATAACATTTCATCAAAAAGTTTATTTTCTTTTTTTAGAGATGGTTTTTTAGTTGCAGGAACAAGTCCAAAGGCATGGATGTTCTTTCCATTAATATTTCCACAATTTATTGACTTTAATGGAAATTATGTTGTTCAATTCTTTATTTTAATCTCAACTTATATTGTTTTAGATTTTTTATCTTTAATGGCTTACGCTGTGCTTGCTAGAAAATTAATTGTTTGGATAAAAGCTAATCCTAAAGTTATAAATACAATTTCAGCGTGCGTTTTAGTTATTATCGCCATGATTATTGTATTTATGCAAAAGTATTAAGTCGCAACCCGTCATTACCTGCTTGTTTGTTATCTAATTAAGGGTTTTAATAAGTTTTTAATTTAAATTAAATAAAGGAAATAAAATGAAAATCAGAAATATAATTATTACATTAGTTTCTGCAATTGCACTTTTAATTTCAGCTTCAACAGTATCTTTCGCGAAGGTTGTTGGAGATAAAATTGTTTTAGGTGCAGCTGTTTCATTAACTGGAAAATATTCATCAAATGGTGTTCATACTCAAAACGGTTACAATTTAGCTGTTGAGAGAATTAATAGCATGGGTGGAGTTACAGTTGGTGGAAAATCTTACAAGTTTGAAATCATTTATTACGATGATGAGTCAAACTCTGGTAGAGCAGCTCAACTTGCAGAAAGATTAATTAAACAAGATGGTGTTCAGTTCATGCTTGGTCCATACAGCTCAGGCTTAACTAAAGCTATGGCACCTGTGACTGAAAAATATGGAATACCTATGGTAGAAGCTAACGGTGCATCAAGATCGTTATTTACTAAAGGTTATAAATATTTATTTGCAGTGCTTGCACCAGCAAACTTATATCTTGATGTAGCAATTGACCTTGCAGTTGAAAAAAATGGCGGTAAGCCAGTTAAGATTGCAATGGCATTTGAACAAGATGCTTTCTCACAAGACGTGAGATTAGGTATCGTAGATGCTGCAAAAAGAACAAAGTCAAAAATCATTATTGATGACAAGTTACCAAAAGAGTTAAATGATATGGCTGCTACTTTATCTAAAGTAAAAGCAGTTAAACCAGATGTTCTTGTAGTTTCAGGTCACACTAAAGGTGCTTTAACAGCGGTTAGACAAATTTCAGAAATGAAAGTTGACGTACCAATGTTAGCAATGACACACTGTGATGCTGCTAAATTATCTAAACAACATGGTAAAGCTTCCGAGTATGCGCTTTGTGCTTCTCAATGGCATAAATCTCTATCATACAAAGACAAGTTCTTTGGTGGTGGCATGAAATATGCTGGAGACTTTAACGCTAAGTTTGGATATGAGCCTCCTTACCAAGCTGCTGAATCATCAGCTGCTTTATTAGTTTTCAAAGATGCGTTCGAAAGAGCAAATTCTTTTGATACTAAAAAAGTAAGAGATGCTTTAGCTGCAACTGATATGCAAACTTTTTATGGAAACATAAAATTTGCTGAAGGTGGTCAAAACGTATCTAAGCCAATGGTACTTTTCCAAGTATCATGTAACGATGATGGAAGTAAATGTGAAAACAAAGTTGTTGCTCCTACAAAATGGGCATCTGCTGAGTTAGTACACCCAATTCCATCTTGGTCTAAAAGATAATATCTAATATGCAAAATGCTCCCTAGTAATAGGGGGCATTTTTAAATAAAACACTTTAAGAATTTATGGATTTTCTAATTTTCCAAGCACCGATGTTAATGGTTCAAGCGTCAATGGACGGAATACTATTAGGTATTTTGTTTGCATTAATTGCTTATGGAATGGCATTGCAATGGGGAGTAATGAATATAATTAACATTGCTCAAGGGGAATTAGTAATCATGGGTGGTTACATCGCTTACTTTATGTATTTGTCAGGAATACACCCAGCCTTTGGAATAATTGTGTCACCAATTATTATGTATTGTGTTGGTTGGGGAATGTACAAACTTGTTATTAACAAAGTAGTAGATAAAGATTTATTTACATCAATACTTGCAACATTTGGAATAAGTATTCTGGCACAACAGTTAATGAACTTTGCATTTGGTGCAGATGTTGTGGTTGCTCAGTCAAATTTTGGAACAACCATGTTGTTTGATAATATGGTTACAATTCCTAATGCTAAAATATTTTCAGGTGCAGTTTGCGTAATATCAGCAATTATTCTTGTTGTTTATATGAGAAAATCTAAATTAGGCCGTGCAATTAGAGCAACAGCACAAAATGCAAGAGCAGCAAAGATTTTAGGTGTTGATACTGAAAAAGTTTATGCAGCAACTTTTGGAATTAACGCAGCTTTATGTGGAATAGCGGGTGCGTGTATAGCAATTACATTTACGCTTCATCCTTATACGGGATTACCTTATACCGTCAGATCTTTTATGATTGTAATTATTGCTGGATTAGGAAATTTACCAGCAGTAGCAATATCTGGAATGGGACTAGGAGTATTTGAAGAGTGGGCAGATTACCTACTAGGAACAGAATTTAGAATAGCAGCAGTATTTTCGTTATTAGTAATCATACTGGTTTATAGAAGATTTAAACTATCAAGAAAAAGAGAGTATTTAAAATGATGAATAAAAATACTCTTTTATATCTGGGACTATTAATTTTTGGATTAATTGGAGCGTTTATTTTTCCCGCTTATAAGCTTCAGTTATCATTTCTTTATATTTTAATCGTACTAGCAATGACGTGGGATGTTCAAGGTGGTCAAATGGGATATAACACATTTGGTAATATACTATTCTTTGGTATTGGAATGTATGTTGCATCAAGCACTCAAATAGCAATGTTTTTCTCATTAGCTGAATGGACAGACGCTGGTGGAGAAAAAACTTTTGTTCACACAATTCCACAATTCTTTCAAGGTTTTGGTGTGGGTATAATTTTATCAGGAATAATCCCAATGATTATAGCTGGAGTTATAGGTTATGGAATTTTAGGTTTAAGAGGTCATTATTTTGCTATTTGCACGTTAGCATTAGGAATTGCTGCTGGAGAAATAGCTGGGGGTATAGAAATCATTGGAGCTGGTCAAGGTATGACTGTTCCTGTTTGGCCAAAAGGATTTGGTTCTAACGAGTCTTCATCACAATTTTTATATTACTTAAGTTTTGCTTTAGTGGTTGTAACTTTTATTACTTTAAAGTGGGCATACAGTACAAGGTTTGGATTAGTTCTAAATGCAATAAGAGATAATGAAGACAAAGCAGAAGCAATGGGAATTCATACAATGAGATATAAAATTATTGGTTGGATGGTCTCAGCATTTTTTGTTGGAATAGCTGGTGGACTAATGGGTCATATCAATGGTTACATTGAGCCGACAGAAATAGCATTTGCTGGACCAACTTTTGGAGTGTTCATGGTATTAATGGCAATACTTGGTGGAAAAGGAACTTTATGGGGACCACTTGTTGGCGCAACTGTTTTTCATTTATTTAAAGAAGGTTTTTGGACATACTTTTTGGGTTGGCAGTATGTTGCTTTAGGAGTTTTAATTGTAGTAATCGTTGTTTACTTTCCTGAGGGAATAATGGGATGGTTAAGAGAAAAATACCCAGAAAAATTTGGTGAAACAATTGATGAAGCAGATAGAAAGGCGCAGGTAGAATTAAAATAATGTCTATATTGGATGTAACAGGAGTTAGTAAATCTTTTGGTGGTGTAAAAGCTAACGTTGACATTTCAATGTCCGTTGAACAAGGATCAATTGTTGGATTAATTGGACCAAATGGATCAGGAAAAACAACATTATTTAATTCTATTGTTGGAACCTATCCAATTGACAAGGGTTCAATTAAATTTGATGGAACAGAAGTTTCTGAATTACCTGTACCAGTTGTTGCAAAATTAGGATTGTTAAGAACTTTTCAACAAACAAGAATCTATGGAAAATTAAACTGTATTGAAAATATGTTAATTAGCCATAAGCCTGAAAATGATGGAATTCTTACTGTATTTCAAAAAATACCATCTGATTTAACTGATAAAGCTGAAACTTTATTGAAATTTGTTGGTCTTCACCAAAAAAGAAAGCTTAGAGCAGGAGACCTTTCTTTTGGTCAGCAAAAATTATTAGAACTTGCTATGGCATTAATGAATGAGCCTAAAATGCTTTTATTAGATGAGCCAACAGCAGGAATTAATCCAACATTAATAAATGGAATTATTGATCGTTTGATCAAAGTAAATAAAGAATATGGAATTACTTTATTAGTTATTGAACACAATATGAAAGTGATTATGAATTTAGCTCAAAAAGTTTTCTGTTTAGCCCATGGTCAAATGTTAGCTGATGGAACACCTGAAGAGATCAGAAATGATAAGCGTGTGTTAGATGCTTACTTGGGGGCCCAATAATGTCTAATCAATATGATGTATTAGGAAAAGCACCAGGTGTAGAGGAGTTACAAAAATTATCTCCTGATAATAATCATGTAACTATTAATAAGCTATCTGCTGGTTATGGAAAAATGGAAATTCTTCATGATTTTGATTTACGAGTTAGTAAAGCTCAATCTTTATGTTTGATTGGACCAAATGGTGCGGGAAAATCTACAATCCTTCATTCAATTTATGGTTTTACAAATATTTTTTCAGGACAAATAGAAATTGATGGAAAAGAAATTACAAACTTAACTCCAGCAGAAAAATTAAAGTCATGTGGTATCGCCTATATCTTGCAAGACAATTCTGTTTTTCCAGACATGACAGTGGAAGAGAATTTATTGATGGGTGGTTATATAAAAGAAAATACAGATGAATCTTATCAAGAAGCAGAAAGAATTTTTGAAAAATATGAACGATTAAGAAACAGAAGAAACCAACCAGCAAAAGTTTTATCTGGTGGTGAAAGAAGATTACTGGAAATTTCAAGAGCTCTCGTAATGAAACCATCTGTTTTATTAGTTGATGAGCCTTCAATTGGACTGGAGCCAAGATATATTGATATGGTTTTTGAAATTTTAAGAGACCTGCAGATAGCAGAAAAAAAAACAATCATATTAGTGGAACAAAATGCTAAAAAGGGATTAGAGTTTGCTGACATTGGATACGTTTTAGTATCAGGGCAAACTGCTATTGCTGGCAAAGGGGATGACTTGTTGAATAATCCTGATGTCGGTAGATTATTCCTTGGAGGCTAATGATTAATAAAGATTTTTTCTTTAGAGGCTTTAAATCTATTATAAAACCCGACAGTCCAGCACTTGCACTTGGTTGCTGCTTCATAGCAATTGGAGCTTTACTTAAAAATTTAGGGTTTAATATTCAAGAAAGTATTTTTTCAACAATGTTGACTTATGCTTTACCTGGATCACTAGTAATGGCTGAGTCATTATTAGTTGGTGCTTCGTTATTAAATATTTTTCTAGCTGTTTGGTTTGTTAATGCTCGATTATATCCAATGGCTGTTTCTTTATTTCCATTAATGATGCACAAAAGTCAACCAAAGTGGAAGTATTACTTCTCATGTCATTTCATTGCAGTGTCAGCATGGCTAATAATGAAAAGTAATTATAAAGACATTGAAAAAAAACACAGAATAGACTTTTGGATTGGAATTGGCTGTGCAACATGGACTACTGCTGTAGTAGGTACATTTATTGGGTTTTTTGCATCAGATTATTTGGATAAAAATATGATGATGGGTTTGGCGATTTTAAATCCAATTTATTTTTTATGTATGATGGTAGGTGCAATGAAAACTATCCAAATAGGTGCGTCAGTAGTATTAGGTTTGCTTTTAGGGCCAATATTTTATTTTTTATCTCCAGAATGGTCAATTTTACTTGGTGGTGTTGTTGGTGGAACCATTGCTTATTTTGTAGGAGAACTTAATGTCAACTAGTGTAGTTCTTGCAATCTTAGTCACTTCACTTGCAACTTTTTCTTCAAGATTGCTAGGTGTGATTTCATCAGAAGGAATAAAAGAAACTTCGAAATTATTTAGATGGTTTAATTGTTTGGCCTATTCAACTTTAGCAGCCTTGATAGCTAGAACAATTATTTTTCCTGTAGGAGTATTATCTGATGCAAGCTATTTAAGTAGAGCAACAGTGGTATTGTTTTGTTTATTTATTTTTTTTATATCTAAAAGAAATTTTGTTTATCCGACTGTAATTTCTGCTATCATAATGGCATTATTAAGCGAGTATTTATAATGGAAAAAATTTCTGGTTTAACAATTTCAGAACATAATAATTCAAAAAGAATAATTAATATTGATCTTGAAAATGAAATTATTGAAAAACTTATTTTCCCTTTCAATAAATTTGATTTAACAGCGTTAGAACTTAGACCCTTTACACGATTCACTATTGCAAAAAGCTTAGATGATTTAACAAATAATAAGTTAAGCAAATTAATGAATTCCATCATTAGAGATAGATCTACAGGTTGTTTTGTAATTGGTCCTAAAAATATTACAGCAAAAATTAATGATAAATTTTTAGTTAAGCTATCTACTGCTATTGCACACTTAATAGGAGTACCCAATCATGACTCGATGGCTGGTAAGTATTATGCGAGATTTGTTGTGAAGCATGAAGATAAAAGTGACTCGTATTTAAGAAAAGCATACAGAAATATGGATCTACACACAGATGGAACTTATGTTAAAGAGGTTACTGATTGGCTGTTAATGTCCAAAATTGATGAACAAAATGTAGAAGGTGGAGAGACTGCAATGTTACACCTCGATGATTGGGAACATTGTGATGATTTATACAATGATCCTGTTGGAAAACAGAATTTCGTTTGGGGCTCACCTAAAAGTAAAAATGTAGATTACAAAGTAGAACATCCAGTTTTTTCATCAGATGAAAATGGCAAACCTAAAATTTCTTACATAGATCAGTTTCCAGAGCCTAAGAATATGGAACAAGGTAATTTTTTACAAAGATTATCAGATGCTTTAGAAGAAAGTAAAAATAAAACTATAACTAAATTACCAGTCGGATCTTCAATAATTGCTAACAATTACTTTTGGTTACACGGAAGAAAACCTTTTAAAGAAAACGAAGAATTAAGTAGAGAATTATTAAGAATTAGAGGCTCTTTTTTTATTAATTAATTCAATATAATCAATATAAAGTATTCAAATTTATGAATTTAGGATTTATAGGCACAGGCAAAATATCATCTTCAGTAATTACTGGTATTTGCACATCTAAAATTTCATTTAATAAGATTATAATCTCTGCAAGAAATAAAAAGATCGCCAGAAGTTTAAAACAAAAATTTAAAAAAATAATTATCGCTAAAGATAATCAGCAAATAGTTGATAAATGTGATTGGGTATTTTTAGCTGTTACACCTATCGTTGGTGAGAAAATAATTAAAGATCTAAAGTTTAAATCAAAACAAACAATAGTAAGTTTTATTTCTACAATTACTTTGTCTCAATTAAAAAAAGCAATAAAAGTTAAAGCTAAGATTGTAAGAGCCATACCATTGCCACCAATATCATTAAAAAAAGGGCCAGTCCCGATATGTCCTCCTGATAAAAAAGTAAAAGCTTTCTTTGATAAAATTGGAACTACTGTTGAAATTAAAAATGAAAAATCATCTATTAACTTTTGGTCTACCTCAGGAATGATGGCGCCTTTTTATCAACTATTAAATAGTATGACTAATTGGTTAGTTAAAAGAGGAGTCAAAAGAAATAATGCTCAAAAATATATAACATCATTATTCTTAGCATTATCAGAAGATGCAGTTGTAAATTCAAAAAAAGATTTAAAGTATTTAGTTAAAGAGTCACAAACCCCAAAAGGCCTTAATGAACAAGGTGTTAAAGAACTTTCTAAAGCTGGATTTTTCAAGTCATTAGACAAAACATTGAATAGTATTCATAAAAGACTTAGCAAATAAAAATGTCAGAAAATATTTTAGAAATTAACAATCTATCTAAATACTTTGGGGGTTTAGCAGCTGTGTCTGATTGTTCTTTAAAAGTTAAGAAAGGAACAATAACAGGAATTATTGGCCCAAATGGATCTGGTAAAACCACTTTATTCAACTTAATTGCAGGTAATTTAAAATCATCAAGTGGCTCAGTTACTTTTGATCAGGAAAATATTACAGATGTTCCGTCATATGAATTATTTTCGAAAGGATTACTTAGAACTTTTCAAATTGCTCATGAGTTTTCAAATTTATCTGTATTAGAAAATTTAATGATGGTTCCAGGAAATCAATCTGGAGAAAAATTAATGACTGCATTATTAAAACCAAAACTAGTTGAAGAGGAAGAAACATTAGTTAAAGAAAAAGCTAAAGAAGTTGTAGATTTTTTAAATTTAGGTCATTTAACAAACGAACTTGCTGGAAATTTATCAGGAGGTCAAAAAAAACTGTTAGAACTAGGTAGAACCATGATGGTAGATGCCAAATTAGTTTTACTTGATGAGGTGGGGGCTGGTGTTAATAGAACTTTACTTAAAGATCTTGGAACAGCTATTGAAAAGCTAAATAAAGAGAAGGGTTATACATTTTGCATGATTGAACATGATATGGATTTTATTGGTAGATTGTGTGATCCTGTAATAGTCATGGCAGAAGGTTCAGTTTTATTTGAGGGAACAGTTGAAGATGCTAAAAAAGATGAAAAAGTAATAGAAAGTTACCTTGGTAGAGGCTCAAAACTTAAGGATCAAAATTAATGGCATATTTTGAAGGAAATGAAATGACAGGCGGATATGGCAATGGGCCAGATATCATTAATTCTTGTACCGTGAATGTGAACCAAGGAGAGATTGTTTCAATTCTTGGGCCAAATGGGGCTGGCAAATCAACAGCCATGAAAGCTATGCTTGGTTTGCTTAATTTAAAATCTGGATCAGTAATTATAGATGGCAAAGATATTTCAAAATTATCCCCTCAAGACAGAGTAAAAAAAGGAATTTCATTTGTGCCTCAAACTAAAAATGTTTTTGCAGGAATGACTGTTGAAGAAAATTTAGAAATGGGTGCTTTTTTAGTTAATGATAAAATCAAAGATACTATAGATGAAATTTATAATTTATTTCCTATTCTTAAAGAAAAAAGAAATCAATTAGTTGGAGAATTATCTGGTGGACAGAGACAACAAGTGGCTCTTGGTCGTGCATTAATGATCAAGCCAACAGTTTTAATGTTGGATGAACCAACAGCAGGCGTTTCACCAATTGTAATGGATGAGTTATTTGACCATATAGTAAAAGTTAAAAGAACTAATGTTGCAATATTAATGGTAGAGCAAAATGCTAAACAAGCTTTAAATATTTCAGACAGAGGCTATGTCTTAGTAACTGGAGAAAATCGTTATTCAGGAACTGGTCAAGAATTATTAAATGATCCAAGAGTAAGAAGCTCTTTTCTAGGTGGATAATATGGATATTCTGAATTCAATTATACTTTTATTAAATTATATATTTATTCCTGCGCTATCTTATGGTTCTCAATTAGCGCTTGGTGCAATTTTTGTTACATTAATTTATGGAATTTTAAGATTTGCTAACTTTGCAACAGGAGACATGATGTCATTTGGAACAATGGTTACAATTTTATTTACGTGGTATCTGCAATCACTAGGTTTTTCATTGGGAGTTTTGCCAACAGCACTAGTAGCAATTCCATTTGCTATAATGTTTATGATTGCCTACATGCTTTTCATTGATAAGTTTGTTTTCAGATATTACAGAGTAAACAAAAGTCCTCCAGTTCAACTCGCTATGGTAAGTATTGGTGTTATGTTTGTAACTCAAGCAGTTGTAAGAATTATTATTGGACCAGCAGACCAAAGGTTTTTTGATGGACAAAAATTTATTATCAAAGCAGGAGAATTTAAAGAAATGACTGGTCTTAATGAAGGCTTGGCCATAAAGTCTACTCAAGTACTAACTATATTTGTAACTATTGTTTTAGTTTCATTATTATTTTGGTTTTTAAATAAAACGAAAACTGGAAAAAGCATGAAAGCTTATTCTGATAACGAAGATCTGGCATTGCTTTCTGGAATTGATCCAAAAAGAATTGTTATGATTACCTGGATAATTGCTGGAATTTTAGCAACAATTGGGGGAGTTTTATATGGTTTAGATAAAAGTTTTAAGCCATTTACCTACTTTAATAACATGCTTCCAATATTTGCTGCTGCAATAGTGGGGGGAATAGGAAACCCATTTGGGGCATTTTTAGGGGGTTATGTTATTGCTTTTTCAGAAATATTTTTAACTTATGCTTATAAAAAATTCTTTATGTATATTTTACCTGAGAGTATGGAGCCTGAGAGTTTGGTTCAGCTTTTATCAACAGATTATAAATTTGCAGTTTCGTTCTCAATATTAGTCATAGTACTGCTGTATCGACCCTCGGGAATATTTAAAGGGAAAGTCTTGTGAGAAAAAATTTAAATGTAATTGCTGCTTACAGCATCATGATGGGTTTGATAATTCTAGTTGGAATTTTTCAATCATGGAACATAGCTTTATCAATATTTAATATGTGCTTAATTTCAGCAGTGATGACAATGGGTGCCAATATTCAATGGGGTTATGCTGGATTAATTAACTTTGGAATTATGGGATATACTGCCCTAGGTGGATTAGCAGCAGTTTTAATATCTGTAGATCCTGTTCAAGAAGCATGGCGTGCAGGAGGTTTCGATATATTAATGTGCCTATGGTTAATTATAGTAATGGTATTAGCTATTCGATTTATTTTAAAAAATTTTGAAAAATCTAAATTAAGAACTTATGGAATTGCTGGAATTATAGTTGCTGGAATTGTAATTATCAGAATAACTGCTGAACCAGGGATTGAAGCTATTGAAGCAGTTAACCCTGCTAAAACAGGATTTCTTGGAGGTTTTGGATTACCAATTATCTTTTCATGGATCGTTGGAGCTTTCTTTGCAGCGGGTTTAGCTTTTATAGTTGGAAAAGTTGCCTTAGGTTTAAGAGCTGACTATTTAGCAATTGCAACATTGCTTATTTCTGAAATTGTTATTGCAATAATTAAACATGAGGACTGGTTAACAAGAGGTGTTAAAAATGTAATTGGCCTTAAAAGACCAGCACCATACGAAGTGGATCTTCAAACAACTGATTGGTTTATTAATTTAGTTGAAAAATTTAATTCTGGAAAATTAGCTTTAATTTCTAATTTAGCAGATCGACAGGCTGCACTTAATCAACTTGTTATAGAAGGATCATCTGTATTTGTTAAACTTTGTTATTCTGGACTATTTTTAGTTGTTGTGATTGTCCTTTTAATTTTAACTCAAAAAGCTCTTTACTCTCCTTGGGGTAGAATGATGAGAGCAATTAGAGACAATGAGGAAGCTGCAAATGCAATGGGAAAAAATGTTGTTAAACAACATTTGTTAATTTTCATTTTAGGTTCGGCAATTGTTGGAATAGCTGGAGCTATGTTAGTTACTCAAGATGGGTTATTCACACCAGGAAGTTATAGACCCATGAGGTATACTTTTCTTATTTGGGTTATGGTTATAGTGGGTGGTAGTGGTAACAACTTTGGAGCAATATTAGGTGGATTTGCAGTATGGTTTTTATGGATAGAAGCTGCACCAATTGCATTATTTTTAATCAATTTATTCACTTCTGGAATGGCAGATACACACGTTTTAAAAATTCATTTAATAGAAAGTGTTCCTTATTTTAGATATTTAATGATGGGTCTTGGTTTGTTGTTGATAATGAGATATCGACCTAAAGGTATACTTCCAGAGAAAATAGAAATAAAATAACCAATAAATGAAATATATTATATTAGGTGCCGCAATAGCTTGGGCTATGTATATAGCAGACAAGTATATGTTTTAATTAATAAAGTTAAGACCAATATTTTAACAAAGCTCTAAATCAAAATGATTTTATTAGATTATCTAAACTTCAGTCTATTTGAGCTTTTTCTAATAAGTTTGATTATACTAGTTGCATCTATAATTAGAGGGTTTAATGGTTTTGGGTTTTCGGCTACTTCTGTTTCAGGACTGGCGTTTATCTTGCCAGCTATAGAAATTGTTCCAATTATTCTGATACTTGAAGTGGCAATTAGTATTTTTATGGTTCCTTATATTTGGAATAAGATTAATTGGAAATTTGTGTTTCAAATTTTAATAGGTATTGCTATTGGCTCACCAATTGGACTTTATCTTTTAAAAATTTTTTCACCAAATTTAACTCACTTATTAATTTGTATTATTATAATATTTTTTTCAATTCTTTTAATGAAAGGTTATTCAAATAAAAAAATTGATAATAATTTTATAAAGATTTTAACTGGGATTATTTCTGGTGCATTAAATGGATTATCAACATTGGGTGGTTTGCCAGTAGCTTTATTTTTACTTATCACAAGTATGCAACCAATTTTTATAAGGGGTTCTTTAGCAGCATTATTTTTTATAACTGATACTTATGCATTTTTTTTAAGTTATTTTGGGGGAATTGTTGATATGACTACTTTGTATAGATCTATTCCACTTATAGTTATTTTACCTTTAGGTGTTTTTATTGGTAATAAATTTTTTGTTAAAAGTAGAGAAGAAACTTACAGAAAAGTAGTTTTTTATTTTTTGATAACCATCTCAATAATTGGTATTTTTAGAATATTGTATAATTTTTAAATAAAAAAAACCCCCAGCAATTTTCAATGCTGAGGGCTTTAAAATTAAGATATTAATTATCTTTGTTTTTTAGTTTTGAATTTTCCACCTTTAATTTCTTGCTCTAAGAAAGAACCTTCAGCTTCACCAACATTAGTAAAAGTTACTCCAGTTGCACCTTCGTAATTTATCTTTTTACCTTTTGCTAATAAATCTAGTCCTTTTTTAAGCTCACCTGGATAAATTTTTGTTCCAGGAGCGTTAGCAACACCCATTACATTTTTTGCAATTGATGCTCTGTCAGCAGAGTTACCTGCTTGCATTGCTAAAACTATTAATGCAGCTGCGTCGTATGACTCACCTGTGTATGGACCAGAAGAATCAATGCCACCAGCTTTTGCTACTTCAGCAAATACTCCAGCACCTTTTCCAGTTGATCCAGGCATAGTTCCAAAAGATTTATTTAAACCTTTTCCAAATGCATCAACAAGTGATTGTCCAATCATACCATCTGATAAAACAAAAGTATCAAAAGCACCTGAGTCTAATGCAGCTTGAATCATACCTTTTCCACCTTGGTCAAGGTAACCGATTACAGCCATAGCATCACCACCAGCAGAAGCTAATGTTGCAACTTCAGATGAGTAGTCAGCTTTACCATCTTCGTGAGCAGTAACAGCTGTAACTTTAATACCATGAGCTTCAGCAGCAGCTTTATAAACATCTGCCAAACCTTTTCCATAGTCATTATTAGTATAAGTAATAGCTACACTTTTAACTTTTCTATCATTTGTTACGTCAGCTAAAATTTGTCCACCTCTAGCATCAGAAGGAGCTGTTCTAAAAAAGAACCCATTGTCATCTAGAGTTGTTAATCCTGGTGAAGTTGCAGAAGGTGAAATCATTACTACACCATTTGGTACAGCAACATTTGATGCAATCGCACCTGTTACACCTGAACAGTCAGCTCCCATAATTGCTACTACACCTTGTGAAATAACACCTTCAGCTGCTGCCGTTGCTGCTGCTGAGTCAACACAAGTTGAGTCTGCTCTTACTACTTCAATTTTTTTTCCACCTAATAGTGAACCTGAGTCAGAAGCTTCTTTAAAAGCAAGCTCTGCAGATCCAGCCATAGCTGGTGTTAGCGATTCAATAGGACCCGTAAATCCTAAAATAATCCCCATCTTGATCGCATGTCCGTCTGCCATTACATTTGTTCCAAAACTTGAAACAAGCATAAATGCAGCAATAAATAGTTTTTTCATTATCTTCCTCTTTAATTGTTAACAATTTATAAAAATGTAATTAAATTACGATTATTCTTATTTTACAATGGTTAAATTATCTCGTTTTATGAAGTAAAAATACAGAAGTTAAGACAATTATGCTTCCAATAAGAAAAAGAAGCGTAGGCACTTCACCAAAAATTAAGAAAGATAACCCAATGCCAAAGATTGGGAATAATGAATATGAAGGAAAAATTTGTCCAACAGTATAAAATTTATATAGATAAAACATTAATAGGTGTGCACCCAAAGAAACAATAACAGCCTGATAAAATATAAAAACCCAAGTGTTAATATTTATTGATTTAATATTGGAGATTGTATGACCTTCAATAAAGTAAGATAAGATCATTAATATAACAAAACCAAATAAACCAGTAAACGCATTGGTTAAGCTGATATCTAGATTCTTTAATTGTCTTGAATAAACTTGGGCTAAACCAAAAAACAATGCCATTAAGCCTGCATAAAATAAACCTAGAAAATTGTTAGCTAACTCAGGGTCAAAGAATATTATTAATATTCCAAAAAAAGCACAAAAAATTAAAATCCACTTTTTAGAACTGATATTTTCACCCAGCATTACTCCACTTAACAACACTCCAAAAGGTATAGCTAATTGTGAGCCAACAATTACAGGTGAAATAATTGATGAATGATAAAGGGATAAAGTCATAAACACATAAACCATTACTCCCATTGAAATTGAAAAAGAAATCAATGATGTGAGATATTTTCTTTCTGGTATTTTAAATCGCCAGTATGGAATTAATATAATTAATACAATCCCCATTCTTAGTGAAGCCATAAGGATAGGAGGGACTGAATTGTTTAATGCTAATTTTGTAACTGGAAATGCACTTCCGTAAGCAATTGCAATAAATAGTAAAATGAGTAAATGCTTTAAAGGCAATCTATTATCCCATTGTAAATGGGTCATCCATAGGATCTTCAGATGAATTAAACCAAGTAGTTTTTATTCGTGTATATTCTTTAATAGACTCTATACCAGCCTCCTTGCCGTAACCACTATCTTTAATTCCTCCAAATGGTGCTGATGGTGATATCAATCTGTATGTATTTACAAATACTATCCCAGCTCTAACAGCTTTTGATACTCTCATAGCTCTGCCTAGATTAGTAGTATAAATTCCTGAAGACAAACCATACTGGTTATCATTCATTTGATTTATTGCCTCTTCTTCATTTTCAAATTTCATTACTGATAAAACAGGACCAAATAATTCATTTTCTGCTGTAGGTAAATTATGGTTTTCACATTCAATTATAGTTGCAGGAAAATAATAACCTTCATTTGAAATCGATGATCTTTTTCCTCCACATCTAATCTTTCCACCTTGTTCAACTGTAGCTTTGATATTTTTTTCAATATTTTTTAATTGTTTAAAGCTATTTAAGGGCCCCATTTGGGTATCTGGATCCATAGGTGATCCTAATTTTATACCTTCTGCTTTTTTAACAAGTTTATCTAAAAATTCGTCATAAATTTTAGACTGAATATATAATCTTGATCCAGCAATACAGCTTTGTCCACTTGCCGCAAAAATACCTGCAGTAATTCCATTTAAAGCATTTTCTTGATCGGCATCATTAAATAAAACTACCGGACTCTTTCCACCTAATTCTAAACTTACTTGAGATAAATTTTCTGCAGAATTTTTTACAATATGACGAGCTGTTTCAGGACCTCCAGTAAAAGCAATCTTCTCAACAAGATCATGAGTAGTTAAAGCTTTACCACATGGTTCCCCTAATCCAGTAATTACATTAACTACACCTTTGGGTAAGCCTGCGCTTTCAATTAACTTTGCAAATTCTAAAAGTGTGACAGGAGCTAATTCTGAGGCTTTGATTACAACAGTATTTCCCATCGCAAGTGCTGGTGCTAACTTCACAGCAGTTAATAGCATTTGTGAATTCCAGGGAATTATTGCAGCTATTACGCCAATAGGAATTCGTGTTGTTGTAACTTGCATATTAGGCTTATCAATAGGCACAACTGTTCCTTCAACTTTATCAGCTAATCCTGCATAATAATCATAGTATTCAGCAATATAGCTAGCTTGAGTTTTTATTTCTTTAAATAATTTTCCAGTATCTATTGTTTCTATTTTACCTAAATGCTCAGCATTAGTTCTTAATTGATCAGCAATGTTTCTTAAAAATTTTGCTCTTTCTTTTGGATGAAGGTTGGACCAAGAACCATTAAAAGCATCTTGGGCAGCTTTGACTGCTTTATCAACATCAACCTCACTAGCCTCTGGTACAGTAGCCCACACTTTATTGGTTTCTGGATTTAAAGTCTCGATCTTTTTACCTGATGAAGATTCAACCCATTCACCATTAATATACATTTTAAAATTTTTTATTTCGGACATTTAATTATAAATAAAATTCTTAAGATTTATATTTACATCATCTGCACACTCGATACTACAAAGATGTTTTCCATTTTTTACTTCAACAAATTTAGAGTTTACAAGGATTTTCGACAAAGATTCAGACATTACAACGGTTGACCCTGGGTCATCTGATCCTGTCATAATGAGCGTTTTTGTTTCAATTTTTTTAATTAACTCAATATCATCTCTATGATTTGCAAACAATTTATAAGCTTTTAAAAAATTATTATGATCGTTAGGTTTCTTGTTTAAAATATTCATGAACTCATTATAAATTTCAGGATTTTCATCTAAATATTTGTCACTAAACCATCTTTTTAATGCTTGTCTTGATATAGGTTTATTTAATTTAGCTTGTTCAAATCTATCCAAAACTTTTGATCTTTCCTCATCAGTTCTTTGATAAGTTGTCCCCATTAAAGTTAATGTATTTAAATATTCTTTAAATTTTATTGTAAAATCTATAGCTATTAATGATCCTAAAGAAAAACCAATGAGGTTAATTTCTTTAATATCTAAAAAATCTAATAGTGACTTAAGTTGATTAGAAAAGTCATCTAAAGATACTTCATTATCTATTAATTCAGATTTTCCATGTCCCAATAAATCATAAGTTAACGTTGAAAACTCATTTAATGAATTTATTTGAGGTTTCCACATTTGATGATCAAGACCAACACCATGAATAAATACTGATGGAATTGTTTCTTTGTTTCTATAAGAGTAATAGCTACCCTTCAGGTCAAAACCTTGAGACATTTTATTTAGGATCTAGCCCCATTTCCTTCATATCTTGATAACGGTCTCCAGTTCTTGCGTGAGCTCTACCTGATGAAGCGCCACCTATAGCAATTACAATCTCATCATCAAACGGCGCGTCATGAATGGTGAATTCGTGTGTTAAATAATAAGGTCTTAAACCAGAGTCTGTTTTATGCATCATTGGAATTGACATTTTAGATCCCGCAGGTCCTCTTGTGTTTGTAAAACTTAGGTAAGAAGTTCCACCAACTGCATCCCTGAATTTATTTCCAAATCTTAAAGTGTGAATAAATGCTGATGCATGCTCAATTTCTCCATTAAGACCAACAGTTCCAGCTTTACCGTAGGCTAAAATTTTATCAGGTGAACCAATTTCTTTTATCAATTCTGGAACCAGAATATCCCCTAACTTTGGAGCAAGATCTAAAATAATTGGTTTTAAATCTTCTACAAAACCTTGATCAGCCCATGGGTTTTTAAAAACAGCTGCAACCGATACTAACAACACAGGTTCTTTTGCTTCCTTGCCACCTTCGATAAAAGTCTTATCTACAAACTTTGTAAATTTTCTTAATTCAAGTTTCATTAACTAGCTTTCTCCACATCATCATTATTAAAATTAATTTTTGGTATCACTTCATCATTAAACAGTTTTATACTTCTCATACAAGCCTCATGATCTATACCAGGAAAATTAGACCATACTTGTAAATTTTGAAGATTTAACTCTGATTTAAGTTCATTAATTTTATTAACAACATATTCAGGAGTTCCAAATAATAAATTTCTTTTGTGAAGAAAATCATAATTTAATAAATCCAGTTTGTGTTTAGTCTCTGGTAATTCTTCACCTGGATCCATATGATTTCCTAAACCTCTCCAATGACATACCCATTTCATATAATTAATAATATGTTCACCAGCCATTTTTTCTGCTTCTTCCATTGTTTCAGCAACAAACATATCCCTAACTAATGATATACCTTCACCTAAAGGAACATCTCTATTCTCAGCTTTAGATTTTGCTTCCTGATAAATTTCAAATCTCTTCTTTAATGCTTTAACTGTTGGGATCCACATAATGGTATTCAATCCATTTTGTGCTGCCCATTCAATTGATCTAGCACCATCGACAACTTGCCATATTGGTGGATGAGGACTTTGTTTAGGTTTTGGAACAATACTTATCTTTTTAATTTCATTTGTTTTTGTATCTAAAAATTCCTCACTGGGCGGGCTCATGTCATGTTGCCATGTAAAATTTGGAGAAGGGTAGGTATAAAACTCACCTTGATGACTAAAAAACTTTTCAGTCCAAGCTTTTTTCATTATGGTTAAACTTTCTTCAAACAATCTAAAGTTTTTTGCTTGATCTTTAAGATCAGCCTCTTTGTTCATGTTAATAGCTTCTCTTCCATAAATTCCTCGACCAATTCCAACATCAACTCTTCCATTTGATAATTGATCAAGTAAAGCAATATCTTCTGCTAATCGGATAGGGTTGTGAAATGTAATTACATTGCAAGCTTGTCCAATTCTAATTTGTTTTGTTCTTGCTGCCGCATCAACGCCCATCATCAAGGGATTTGTACAAGACTCCATTCCTTCATGATTAAAATGATGTTCAGTATACCAAATTGAGTTCCAATTATTTTGATCACAATAAGTGGTGATCTCTTTTACCTCGTCCAATAATTGACTGTATGGTTTATGACTCCAATTAGTCGTATTACAAAAATATCCAAATTTCATTCAAACCTCCTAAATAATTAAATTTAAGACGATCGATCCCACTTTCGTACAGCTTTGAAGTCTTACGACGAGTTATGTATCGCTATTAATGAAACCCTAATTTAACTAGACAATTTTAGCAATATATATTTAATCTCTTTGACGTATGAAACTTGATAAAATTGACCCAAAATACCTTGAAAAACCTAATCCTAGAATTGGTTTAATTACCCTTGCAAGTGATTTTAGAATTGAAAAAGATTTTAACAATGTAATTTATGGAAAGGAAATTGATTTATTTTCTAATCGAATTCATTGTTACAATCCATTGACTAACGAAACATTAAAAAAGATGGCTGATGATATCACTGATGTCACAAAAGAAATATTACCAGATCAAAAATTAGATTGTGTTGCTTATGGCTGTACATCGGGAACAATAGCTGCAGGATATTCCTCAATTTATGAAAAAGTAAATCTTGCAAAACCCAATACCAAAGTCACAACTCCAATCACATCAGCTATTAAAGCTTTAAAAAAATTTAACATTAACAAAATTTCTGTGTTCACACCTTATACCAATGAAATTAACCAGTCTGTTGCACAATATTTTAAAAAAGAAAATATTGACGTTGTTTCGTTATCTTTCTTTGATATTGCATCTGATCTTGATATTGGAAAAGTAGATCAAGATTATCTATTTGAAGTATTATCTAAAATTGATCTATCTGAAAGTGATGCTTTATTTGTTTCTTGCACTGCTCTTCCTGTTTTATCACTAATAGATAAGTTAGAAAAAAAATTAGGTAAGATTGTTCTTTCAAGCAACCAAACATTGATCTGGGATACATTAAAAGAGATTAATTATAATAAAAATATTGACGGTTTCGGACAATTATTTAAAGATTAGGAATATGGATTTTACAAAAGAAGAATACAAACAAAGATTAACAAAAGTTCAAAAAATGATGCAAGAAAAAGGCATCGAACTATTAATCTCACATGATACTAATAATCTAAATTATTTAACGGGTTATGATGCGTGGTCTTTTTATTATGCTCAATGTGCAATAGTCCATGTTGATGCTGAAGAACCATTATGTTTTGTCAGAGCACAAGACTCTGGTGGAGCATATATTAAAACATATTTAAAAGATGAAAATATTATTGTTTATGATGAAAATTATATTCATACGTGGCCAAAACATCCTTATGATTACTTAGTTCAAGTAATCAAAGAGAGAAAGTGGGATAAACTTTCTGTGGGTGTCGAAATGGATGCTCATTATTATACGGCATTCTGTCATGAAAAAATTAAACAAGGTTTACCAAATGCTAAAATTGTAGACAGTGATAGACTTGTCAACTGGGCAAGATTAGTAAAATCTGATGCTGAAATTGGATTTATGAAATCAGCTGCTTTAATTTCTCAAAAAGGAATGAAGACAGCAATGGAGGTCATTAATCCAGGTGTTAGGCAATGTGATGCTGTTGGAGAAATTCAAAAATCATTATTTTATGGAACAGAGGAATTTGGAGGAGAGTATTCAAGTATCGCAACTTTACTTCCAACAGGTAAGGGCACCTCAGCTTCACATTTAACTGCTACTCAAGATAAATTTGTAGAAGGTGAAGCAACTATTATTGAATTGTCAGGTGTTTATAAGAGATATCATGCGCCAATGGCTAGAACAGTGTTACTTGGCAAACCTGATCAATTAAAAATTGATACCATGAAAAAAACTATTGAGGCGCTAGAAACAGGAATTAGTGCTGTAAAACCTGGAAATACGGCAGATGATGTAGCGCAAGCGTTTTGGAAAATATTAGATAAATACGGAATAGATAAAAAATCCAGAACTGGATATTCAATTGGAATTGGATACCCGCCGGACTGGGGAGAGCATACACTTAATATATATAAAGGGGACATGACTGTTTTAGAGCCCAATGTTTGTTTTCATATGATTGCAGTAATGCAATTCGGTGATTGGGGTGTTGAAGCATCTGAGGCTATTAGAGTAACAGAAAATGGCAGTGAATTGTTTTGTAATATGAGTAAAGAGTTACATATTAAATAAATTACTTGATTATCAATCTAACAAATGTTTTAAAGTCGTATGGGTAATGATCACTTTGTAAGATTCGAGAATGTAGATAAAAGTTACGACGGTAAACAACTAGTCGTAAAAGGTTTAGATCTAGATATTGCCGAAGGTGAATTTGTAACAATGCTTGGACCCTCTGGTTCTGGAAAAACAACATGCTTGATGATGTTGGCTGGATTTGAAACTCCAACAAATGGACAAATTTATTTAGATAACAAAGTTATCTCAGATATTCCTCCACACAAAAGAGGAATTGGAATGGTATTTCAAAATTACGCTTTGTTTCCTCATATGACTGTTTATGAAAATTTAGCATTTCCATTAAGAGTTAGAAAAATTCCAAAAGATGAAGCTGACAAAAAAGTTGATAAAGCATTATCAATGGTATCTCTTCAAGGTTTTGAGTCTAGAATGCCTATGCAATTATCAGGTGGACAACAACAAAGGGTTGCTGTTGCAAGATCATTAGTGTTTGATCCACAGTTAGTTTTGATGGATGAACCTCTAGGTGCTTTGGATAAGAATTTAAGAGAAAGCATGCAGTATGAAATTAAACATATTCACGAAAGCATTGGTGTGACAGTTGTATATGTTACGCACGATCAAACTGAGGCTTTAACAATGTCTAATAGAATTGCAGTATTTAATGATGGAAAAGTCCAGCAACTTTCTAGTCCAGATGAGTTATATGAAAGACCTGTTAATTCTTTTGTTGCAGAGTTCATTGGAGAAAATAATACTTTTGCAGGAGAAGTATCTGATGTTTCGGGTGACAAATGTAAAGTCAAACTAACTTCAGGTTCAGAAATTTTAGCAAATCCTATTGTTGCAAAAACAAAAGGGGAAAAAACTACAGTATCTTTGAGACCCGAAAGAGCATTGATTGATCCAGAAACTAAAATGGATAACAATCATAAAGGTAAGATTGAAGAGGTCATATACCATGGTGATCACACAAGATTAAGAGTAGATCTATTAGGTAATGATCAATTTATTTTAAAAGTTCCAAATAGCTCAAACAGAATGGACATTAAAGCAGGTAAAGAAATTAATATCGGTTGGAATAGTGTTGACTGCAGAGCTTTAGATCCCAAGTAATCACTCAAGTTATTCACAATATAAATAAGACAAATTAGCCATAATCAGCTGTTGACTAAGCTATTCTATATTGTTTTAGTATCACTTTATAAAATAAAAACGTTAACGTTAAATAGGAGAATACATGAAAAAAATAAGTAAATTATTACTTGCTCTTTCTTTTGTACTTTCTGTAACAACTTCAGCATTTGCAGTTACTGTAGTGTCTTGGGGTGGAGCTTACACAGAGTCACAAAAATTGGGTTACGGTGATCCTACAGCAGCGAAACTTGGAATACCTGTAAACTGGGTAGACTACACTGGTGGATTATCAGAAATTAAAGCTCAAAAAGAAGCTGGAAAAATAACTTGGGACATTATCGATGTATACGCAAAAGATACTATCGTTGGATGTGACGAAGGTATCTTCCATGAATTCGATTTTGATAAAGACTTTGCACCTGCTCCAGATGGAACACCTGCAAGTCAAGACTTCTTTACTGGTATGCCTTCAAAATGTGCAGTTGGAAACATTCTGTACTCTTGGAACTATGCTTACAATGATGCAACAATTGGTGATAAAAAACCAACTACATTGAAAGATTTTTTTAACACTAAAAAGTTCCCTGGTAAGAGAGCTCTTTACAAAGGTGCAATGTCTAACTTAGAAATTGCTATCACTGCAGACGGTGTAAATCCTGGTAAAGGTTCTGACTTAACTTACAGAAAACTTGATGCTGATGGTGGAATTGACAGAGCTATGAATAAACTTAAAGCTCTTTGTGAAGATCCAAACGGCGGATGTGTATTCTGGAATGCTGGAGCTCAACCACCAGAACTACTTGCTAATGGTGAAGTAGTAATGGCTACTGGTTGGAATGGTAGATTCTTTAATGCGCAAATGGAAGGAACTCCACTTGTACAAGTATGGGATGGACAAATTCTTGACTATGAATACTTTGCATTAGTTAAAGACGGTCCAGGTTATGCTGACGGTTCAGCTATGAAAGTACTTAGAGAAATGACTAGCTCAGAAGGTTTGGCTGGAAGTGCTAAGTACATTGCATACGCGCCTTGGAGAAAATCTTCAATCGCAGTTATGGAAGCTGGAGAGCCTTGGTTTAAAGATGGTAAGACTAACATGGTACCACATATGCCAACAGCGCCTGCTAACACAAAAAGATACATCCTTATGAACCCTGAGTTTTGGGCAGATAACCAAGACGAAATTGGTGAAAAATGGGAAGCTATGAAAGCTGGTCTATAATTTAGTTTTATAGAATAGTTTTTTATACTATATTAAAGGGGCAGTTATTTATAACTGCCCTTTTTTATTATGAGCAAAGAACAAATATTATCATCTGACGGATTACCTTTAGAGGTTAGCTTAAAAAAAGCTGAGCGAAAAAATAAACTTAAAGCCGTTGCACTCGTTGCTCCATTATTTTTATTTATTTTAATAATTTATATATTTCCAATTGGAGATATGCTTTTTAGAAGTGTTGATGATCGAATGATTACTAAAATGCTTCCTAAGACATTTGCTGCGATGGAAAAATGGGATGGCCAAGATTTGCCTGAAGAGCCGGTTTACAAAGGTCTGTACGAAGATTTATCTTATTTAAAGAAAACCAAAACTTATGGTAAAATTATAGCTAGATTAAATTATGAAAAAGGTGGCTTTAGTAGCTTAATTAAAAAAACAGTTAGAAAAATTAATAAATTTGAGGAAGGTAATTACAAAGAGCAATTTATTAAAGTTCATAAAAGGTGGGGTCAAAGTGAATATTTAGTAGCTCTTAAAAATACAGCTCCAAACTGGTCTTACGCCAAATATTTAAAAGGTATAGATAGAAAATTTGATCAAGATAGAAATATAATTCAAGTTCCAGAGGATAGAAGAATTCACAAAACTTTATGGTTAAGGACATTAAATGTAGCTTTTTGGGTTACCATATTCTGCTTTATTCTTGCTTACCCAATCTCACATTTACTAGCAACACTACCTATGAAATACAGTAATTTACTTATGATTTGTGTGTTACTTCCTTTTTGGACATCATTATTAGTAAGAACTTCTAGTTGGATGGTTTTACTCCAGCAACAAGGTCCAATTAATGATTTAATTGTTTGGATCGGCTTAGCTGCTGACGATAATAGGCCGGAGCTTATGTATAATGTAATTGGTACATTTGTTGCAATGACACAAATATTATTACCTTTTATGGTTTTACCTCTTTATAGTGTTATGAAAACTATATCACCTAGCTTGATGAGAGCTGGAAAATCATTAGGCGGAACACCACTAGTATCTTTTGTTAAAATTTATTTTCCATTAACAATTCCTGGAATTGGTGCTGGATGTTTATTGGTATTTATTTTAGCGATAGGATATTACATTACCCCTGCATTAGTGGGTGGAGCAAGTGGATCATTAATTAGTAATACAATTGCTTATCATATGAAGAGTTCATTAGACTGGGCGTTTGCATCTGCTCTTGGAACTATGTTGTTAGTTGGGGTACTAACTATTTATTGGATTTATAATAAACTTGTAGGAATAGATAATATTAAATTAGGATAATTATGGCATTACCAAGTCACACACCTTTAAATTATAAAATTTGGCATTACACATATCTGTTCTTTTGTGGTTTAGTTTTTTTCTTTTTGATAGCACCTTTGTTTGTAATATTGCCATTGTCATTTAATGCTGAGCAATACATTCACTTTTCTGCAAAAATGTTAGCATTAGATCCTGAAGGGTTTTCTCTAAGATGGTATGAAGATATGATTTATGGAACTAAGAATCCATGGGGACTTGCTACTAAAAATAGTTTAATCATAGCTTTCTTTGCAACAATAGGATCAACCATTCTTGGAACTGTTGCTGCATTAGGATTAAGTAGTAGATACATGCCATATAAAGCTGCATTCATGGCTTTACTAATTTCACCCATGATTGTTCCTTTAATCATTTCAGGTACAGCAATATTTTTCTTCATGGCAAAAGTTGGCTTAGCTGCAACTCACACAGGAATTGTATTATCACATATAATCTTAGGAACTCCATTTGTAGTAATCACGGTTACCGCAACATTAACTGGTTTCGATCATAGTGTAACACGTGCTGCAGCAAGTTTAGGAAGTAATCCAGTAAACACATTTATGAAAATTACATTACCATTAATTATGCCAGGGGTTATTTCAGGAGCCCTGTTTGCTTTTGTAACTTCATTTGATGAAGTTGTGGTTGTACTATTCTTAGCTGGATTAGAGAACACTACTATTCCAATTCAAATGTGGGTAGGATTAAGAGAACAATTAAGCCCAACTATTATGGCAGTTGCGACATGTTTGATTATTATGTCTACTTTAATCTTGGTTAGTGCAGAGCTTTTAAGAAGAAGATCTGAGAGACTAAGAGGAATTAATAGATAATTAATTTACTTAATTATATTTTTTCAATATAAATTTCTTCTCAAAATTAAATTATGGATATTAAAAAAGTTGTAGTAATTGGATCAGGAACCATGGGGAGTGGGATTGCAGCTCATTTGTGTAATGCAAAAGTACCAGTTACATTGTTGGATCTTACAACAGAAATATCGGAAAAAGCGAGAGATAGAATATTCAAGTCAAAACCACCGTTACTGTTAGATAAATCACAAATTGAAAATATTAAAGTAGGTAATATTAATGATAATTTTGATGTGGTCAAAGAAGCTGATTGGGTCGTTGAAGCGGTAGTTGAGAGAATTGATATAAAGCATAATATTTACGAAAAAATTTTCAAAAATAGAAAAGAGGGAGCAATTGTTTCATCAAATACTTCATCCATTCCTATTAAAGTTTTATCTGAAAAATTAACACCAGAAGAAAAAAAAGATTTTTGTATCACTCACTTTTTTAATCCTGTGAGGTATATGGGGTTATTAGAAATAGTTAAAAATGAAAATAATGATTTAGCCAAAATAAACTCGTTAAAGAAGTTTTGTGAGGTGGAGCTTGGAAAAGGAGCAATTGTTTGTAATGATACTCCAGGATTTCTAGGGAATAGAATAGGTGTTTTTGCAATGCAAGTTGCTATGACCGAAGCTTTTAAAATGAAATTAAGTATTGAGGAAGCGGATGCAATATTTGGAAGACCAATGGGAATTCCAAAAACAGGAGTTTTTGGCCTTTATGATTTAATTGGAATTGATTTAATGGCTGATGTTCTTAAAAGTTTCATCAAAGAATTGTCAGCAAATGATCCTTTTCAAGAAGTTGCTAAAGAAATCCCTCTTGTAAAAAAACTAATTGCAACAGGTTATACAGGTCGAAAAGGTAAGGGTGGTTTTTACCGAATGAATAAAACTGGTGCAACGAAGGTTATGGAAGCAATTAACCTTGAAACTGGTGAGTATTCTGCAAGTCAAAAAATTAATATTGGTTCTGATAAAGTTGATTTAAAATCTTTAATCTCAAGAGACGACAAATTTGGTAAGTATGCCTGGTCAGTTATCTCAAAAATTATAAAATATTCATCTTCATTAGTTCCTGGAATTACTAAAGATTTTAATGACATTGATGAAGCGATGAGATTAGGCTTTAACTGGACTAAAGGCCCATTTGAAATGTTAGAGGAAATTGGTGTTGAGGATTTTTTTAATAAAATTGATAAGTTTGAAGGAAATGAGTTTTTAGAAAATTTATCTAAAACTAAAAACCAAGATTTTTATGGTTCTAGACAAAAATATACTGAAATTGAAACATTAGGAAAAGTTAAAAAGAAAGCAATCAGTATTGATGGAAATAATTCAGCTCAAGTTTATCGTTTCAACGGTTATAATATTGTTGAATTTACAACCAAAGCTAATGCACTTGATTATGATTCAATGGACGCACTTAAAAAAGCAACTGATAAGCCTTTAATTATTATCAATGAGAGTATGCAGTTTTCTGCTGGAGTAAATTTAACTTACACAATGGATTTTGCAGATAAGGGTGATTTTAAATCTATCGAAAAATTCATTAAATATTTTCAAGAAACATGCAAACATCTTAAATATTCAGATCATCCAGTAATCTCAGCACCATCAGGTTTAACTCTTGGTGGTGGATTTGAAGTAATGGTTCAAAGTAATTTTGTAGCCTCACATACAAATATTGTTGTTGGTTTAGTTGAAACTATTGTTGGATTAATTCCAGCAGGTGGGGGATGTAAAGAAATGTTAGCTAGATGGCTTGATGCCAATGAGGCTAAAAATGATCCTAATTACGCACCTCTTAAAGTATTTGATATTATTGGCTATGGTAAAACTGCAACCTCACCAATTGAAGCGGAGCCAATGAAATATTTAAAACCTGAAGACAAAAAAATTATGAATAGAAATAGTTTGCTTGAGGTTTCAAAAGAAATTTTAAATAATAATAAAGACTTCAAAGCTCCATTAGAGACAAAATTTAATCTTCCAGGAAAAACAGTTCTTCCTGAAATGAATAAGATTTTAGATAAATTATATAATGACAAAGTAATTTTAGATCATGGTTTAAGAGTAGCACATGAACTAGCCCATGTATTAAGTGGTGGAGATACAACAATTGATAAAACTTTAACTGAAGATGACTTATATAAATTGGAATTAGATGCTTTTATGAGACTAATTGAGACTAAGGAAACTCAAGATAGAATTAAACACACGCTTGCAACTGGTAAACCTTTGGTAAATTAATTATTTTTTTAATTTATCAGTAATCACTAAATTATTACTTTCAAATTGATCTTTATTGGTTGCTATAAATTTATCCATAATATCTATTTTTTCTTGCTCAAACTCAGCAACTTTCCGTTTTTTAAGATCGATATATAAGGATAACATTTCAAGTGTAGCAGATAATTTTTTTGAAGATTTTTCAATCATTTCCATTTTAAAGTGTAATCTTTTTTTATCATGATCAAAAAAAGTTAGATTAATTTCAACTTCATCTCCTAATTTAACTTCACTATTGTATGTTGTATGAGTTTCAACAACCATAGTGCTCATGTTAGTTGATTTAGCTGAGCTTTCCCCCATTTTAAATTTTTTTAAAATAATTTCCCAAATATCATCAAAAACCAAAACATAATATGCCATGTTCATGTGGTTATTGTAATCTATCCACTCTTTCTTAATTATTTGGTCTGATATATGAACTGTCATCTTAAAAATATATCATAAATTTATTATTAAATTAATAACAAGTAGATAATTATTTTATTTAAACATTCTTACAGTATTAATAAAATCTGGTCTTAATATGTATTCTGATCGATGAGAGTATTTAATTTTTTCTAATACCTGAATTCCATAGATTACTTTTCCTATAGGAGTGTATTCACCCTCAAATAATGGTTCATCATCTAGTATTATAAAAAATTGACTATCCTCTGTATTATATTTTAGTGATCTTGCTAGACCGACACTGCCCTTATCAAAATTAAATTCAGCATCTATTTCAGATTTAATAGTACCAAGACCAGATTTACCAGTTCCAATTTTTCCATAATCTATTTGATCTTTTTTGCCAAACTGAATATCTCCAGTTTGAACAAGTTTATCTTTGATAACTCTATGGAAAGCTACATTGTCATATGATTTTGAATTAATTAATTTTTTAAATCTTTCAACCCCGTTTGGAGATATTTCAGGATAAAGTTCAATGATAACATTTCCACACTCAACATTAAGCACAACAATATTATTTGGTTTTGAATAATTAATTTTTTGAGGATCAAAATTTTTTACAAATAAACATTTGTTTTTGATTAAAATGGTAAAACTTAAAGCAAAAACCCCTAATAGTATTAGAAATATTAAAATTAATTTTTCATGAAGTGAGGCTTTAACTTTTTCAATCATATCTAAAATACAAAAGTATTATCAATTTCATTCAATTTATCTTTGATAAATTTAATTTTTTTATTAAGAATTTTATCATCTAAATTTTTATAATTACCCATTATTAAGTGTGAATATACTTCTGCCATATCTTCAGATGGAATTGTCATTGAGTATTCAGTAAAAAAACCATTAGTATTTTTATAAGTATCAAGTCCTATTTTTTTTGAACAAGTAGAACACTCTGCATATTTAAAATTTGGTTCATTAAATTTTTTCCATTCATTCTCATTAAATAAATTTTTAAAACCATCGTTTATAATATGAAACAGCTCATGGTGAATTACTCGTTCAAAATATTTTTCATTAAATTTTAGATCTATAATTAATGTTTTCATTACATGATCTGGAATTCCAGCTGTATTTATTCCTGAAATAGATAGGTTTTCACACATTACAATATATTTAAGATTAATTTTTTTTAGAAATTCTTTTGAATATCTGCTCAAATTTTTAGATATAGTTTGATATTTTTTATCGTAAGTTTTTTTGTCAGAATTAATGCAAGAAATGTTTTTCTGAACTCCAAGCCTAAAGGGTTTGGTTGCATAAAAATATTTCAGTTTATTGGCAGTTTTTAATTCATAGATTTCTAAATTTGGGATTTTGATTAGATTATAAATTGAATTAGAATTTGCAGATGTTATTAAAAAAAATGATATTAAAAGTAGCTTAAAAATCCTCATATGCATAATTTAGATGATATTCGATTTAAAAAGAATGTGGTACATTTTGTTTATAAATGAAAAAAGAACGTAATAAAAATCCAGTTCAGCCTGTTAGTGGAACAAAGGTCCCAAGATTTGCTGGCCCATCAACTTTTGCAAGATTGCCAGAATTAAGAGATGTTGAAAGTTGTGATGTTGCAATTGTAGGAGTACCATTTGATGCTGGCACGAGTTATAGACCAGGCGCAAGATTTGGCCCACAAAGTATTCGACAAGCCTCGAGACATTTAAGAACTAACTATCATCCCAGTTATGATGTGGAACCCTTTAAAGTTCAGCAAGTAGCAGATGCAGGTGACATTACTTGCAACCCTTTTAGTATCGATGAAGCCATAAAACAAATTGAAGTGGGTGCCACAGATTTATTAAATAAAGTAGGTGGTATAATTAGTTTAGGCGGTGATCACACAATAGCAGTACCACTTCTTAGAGCGATTAATAAAAAATGTAATGGACCAGTTGCATTAGTACATTTTGATGCTCATCTAGATACTTGGGACACTTATTTTGGAGCGCCTTACACTCATGGAACTCCTTTTAGAAGAGCGAGAGAAGAAGGTTTATTTTTAGATGATGCATCGATGCATGTGGGTATTAGAGGCCCTTTATATAGTAGAGATGATATTAAAAATGATGAAAGTTTTGGATTTAAGATAATTCATTGTGATGAATTTCAAACTGAGGGAACAGATAAAATTGCAGAGCGAATTAAAAAGAGAGTAGGTGATAATCCTTTATATTTATCAATAGATATTGATGTACTTGATCCAGCTTTTGCACCAGGCACAGGAACACCAGAGATTGCTGGAATGACCACAAGAGAGATGGTTAATGTTTTAAGAGGCCTTTCAGGATTAAACTTAGTTTCTGCTGATGTGGTAGAAGTCTCACCAGCATACGATCATGCTGAAGTTACATCATTGGCGGCTGCAACAATTGTTTACGAATTAACAAATCTATTTGCAAAATCATAAAGAAAGGATAGTTTCTCAAAATGCTAGATAAGAAAAAATTTTATATAAATGGTGAATGGG
The DNA here is from genome assembly GCA_902512765.1 of uncultured Pelagibacteraceae bacterium. GTDB lineage: Bacteria > Pseudomonadota > Alphaproteobacteria > Pelagibacterales > Pelagibacteraceae > Pelagibacter. The sequence continues at coordinate 37,330 of CABXKF010000001.1, forward strand.
TTTCTCCAAAAAAACCTAACGAGATAAAAGTAATAGATCCTTCAACAGAAGAAGAATGTGCAATAATATCTTTAGGTGGAGTTGAGGATGTTAATGATGCGGTAAGTGCAGCAAAAAAAGCGTTTGAGACTTGGGCGTTTTCCTCAAAAGAAGAAAGATTAAAATATCTAGAAGCTTTGTACGATGTGTATAAAAAGAGATGGGCAGATATGGCTCAAGCAATTTCTCTTGAAATGGGAGCACCAATAGATTTTTCAACTCAGCTTCAAGCCGGTACAGGGGCAAGTCATATCAAAACATTTATTAAGGTATTAAAAGAATATAATTTTGAAGAAAATCTTGGAGAACATGCACCTAACTGTAAGATTTTACATGAACCAAAAGGTGTTTGTGCGCTAATTACTCCATGGAATTGGCCAATGAACCAAACATGTTTAAAAGTAATTCCTGCAATAGCGAGCGGATGTACTATGGTTCTTAAACCATCTGAAATTTCACCTCTATCTTCTATAATATTAGCTGAAATGATAGATGAAATTAAATTACCAAAAGGTGTGTTTAATTTAGTAAATGGGGATGGAGCAGTTACAGGTAATACTTTAACAAGTCATCCAGATGTAGATATGATTTCTTTTACTGGATCTACTAGAGCTGGAGCTTTAATTTCTGAAAACGCATCAAAAGATTTTAAGAGAGTAAGTCTAGAGCTTGGAGGAAAAGGGGCAAATATTATTTTTAAAGACGCAGATGCTGAAGCAGTAGAGAGAGGAGCTTTAAGATGCTTTAGAAATACAGGTCAATCTTGTAATGCACCAACAAGAATGCTAGTTGAAAAATCAATGTATGATGAGGCAGTTGAGAGAGTTAAAAATTTTGCTAATTCAATGAAAGTTGATGTTGCAACAAAAGAAGGAGATCACATTGGACCTGTGGTTTCTAAAACTCAGTTTGATAAAATTCAATCATTAATCCAAGTTGGAATTGATGAAGGGGCAAAACTAGTTGCGGGTGGAACAGGTAAGCCAGATGGTTTAGATAAAGGATACTTTGTTAAACCTACAGCTTTTGCGGATGTTAATAATCAAATGCAAATTGCAAGAACTGAAATTTTTGGACCAGTGCTATCTATTATTCCTTTTGAAACAGAGGAAGAAGCAATAACAATAGCAAATGACACTCCGTACGGACTTTTAAATTTTATACAAACTCAAGATAAAGAAAAAGCTAATCGTGTGGCTAAAAAATTAAGATCAGGAATGGTTGATATTAATGGTGCAGGTCCTGCACCTGACGCACCTTTTGGTGGTTATAAACATTCTGGGATCGGTCGAGAAGCTGGAAAATATGGTCTTGAAGAATTTCTTGAAGTTAAATCAGTTAGTGGTTGGAGCGATTAATTAGGAATAGAATTTTTTTTTATCCCATCCAATAAATCTAAACACTTTTTAAGCTCATCTAGAACGATAAACTCATCAATTTTATGAGCTTGTTCTATTGATCCAGGACCACAGACCACCGTACTAATTCCAATTTCTTGAAATAAACCTGCCTCAGTTCCAAATGATACAACTTGTCTAGAATTATCACCAGTCAGACTTGAGATTAATTCACAGGCATCTGATTTATCCTCTCTATCAAATCCAACTATTTCACCAATAATATTTTTTTCAATTGAAGCATTAGTAAAAATTTTTTTCATATCTGGGAGCAAGACTTCATTTGCATATTTGTCTATTTCTTGATTTAAAAATACACCGTCTTCTTTTACAACAGGTCTTGTTTCCCAATTAACATGACACTTATCAGCTATTACATTATGAGCTATCCCACCAAAGATGCCACCGATAGAAAGAGTAGAATGGGGTGGATCAAAAATAGAGTCTTTTGGTGCTCTTTCTCTAAGTTTTTCTCTTAATTCAATTAATTTATTTACATATCTTGAAGCATACTCAACAGCGCTTACCCCTTTGTGGGGAGCTGAACTATGACCTGCTAAACCTTTAAAGTAAGTTGTGTATTCATAACAACCTTTATGAGCATCAATGATTTTCATATTGGTTGGTTCACCAATAATACAAATGCCATCTTTAATATTTCTTTTTTTTAATTCTTCAATTAATATTGGGGCTCCCTGACACGCGGTCTCCTCATCAAAGGTAAAAGAAAAATGGATGTCTCGGTTTAAATTTGATTTAGAAAAAATAGGAGCATAAGCTAAAGCGCAAGCAATAAATCCTTTCATATCACATGAGCCTCTTCCATATAATTTGTCTCCCTTAACTGTAGCTGTAAAAGGATCAGAGCTCCAACCTTTCGAAACAGGTACAACATCTGTATGGCCTGATAAAATTATTGATTTTTTTGTGTTAGAATTCTTAGATTTAAGTGTCGCAAATAGATTTACTCTTTTTTTTTCATCATCATATGTTCTAAAAGAAGTTGCACCAAGTTTTTTTAAAATATTATCACAGTAGTCAATTAAAGAACTATTATCTTCTCCTGAAATAGTTTTAAAACCTATTAAGTCTGTTAAAATTTTAACTGAATTATCAAATAATAGCTTTGAATTATTTTCTGTACTCATATTTAGGTTCTATTATATATTAAATATATGAAAGAACAAATTACCTTTGATGACTTTGACAAAATAGACATTCGTGTAGGAACTGTCATTTCAGTTAAAAAAAATGAAAAAGCTAGAAAACCATCTTTAGTAGTTGAGGTTGATTTTGGACACGAAATAGGAATTAAGCAATCTTCAGCTCAAATTACCCATTATTACAATGAAGAAAATCTAAAAGGCAAACAAGTAATTGGTGTTTGTAATTTTGCTGAAAAAAATATTGCAGGCGTGGTATCTCAAGTGCTTATTTTAGGATCAATAGACAAAGAAGGAAAAGTAATTTTAGTTCATCCGTCTCAAAAATCTGAGAACGGTCTACCTATAGCATAAGAATGCATCCAGAAATTCTATCACTTTCTTTGTTTATGTTTGTAACTAGTTGTTCGCCTGGTCCCAATAATGTTGTTGCATCTCATTCTGGATTTAATCACGGAATAAAAAAATCAGTTCCATTAATGCTGGGCGTTATATTTGGGTTTACAACGATGTTGGCAATAGTTAATTTTGGATTAATTAATATTTTCAATATATATCCAATTATACAAAAAATTTTAATTGGAACGGGAACAATTTTTTTAATTTATCTTGCATATAAAATTTCATTTTCAAAATCATCTGACAAAAAAAATAATCTTGAACCTGTTAGTTTTGTTGAAACTTTTTTTTATCAATTTTTAAATCCAAAAGGTGTGATTGTTGCTGTAATAGCAGCATCAACCTATACAGAATCAGGAATTAATTTTATTAAATATTCATTATGGATGTTAGGAGTTGCTTTTTTATTTGCAATCATAAGCATTATTTTTTGGACTGTTTTAGGTAAATTTATGAGGAAATTCGCGACAAATGAGAAATTTATTAAATGGTTTAATTATGTTATGTCAACGCTCCTAATAAGTTGTATAGCAACTTTTTATTACTAAAGAAATTATGAAACCAGGAACAAAAAAATTCTTACAAATCTCTTGCTGATATATCAATCAGTGACAAAAACTATAAATATTATTCACTTAAAAAAGCTGAAGAAAATGGTCTTGAAGGTATTTCGAAATTACCAAAATCTTTAAAGGTTCTTTTAGAAAATTTATTAAGATATGAGGATGATTTATCTGTAAATAAAAATCAAATTAATTCAATTAAAGAGTGGTTAAAATCAAAAAAATCAAATACTGAAATTGCATACCGACCAGCTAGAGTTTTACTTCAAGATTATACAGGTATTCCTGCTGTTGCTGATTTAGCTGCTATGAGAGAAGCAGTAAAAGATAAAAATAAAGATCCAAATACTATTAATCCATTATCTGCGGTAGACCTTGTAATTGATCACTCTGTTCAAGTAGATCAGTCTGCTAAATCAGATTCTTTTGAAAATAATGTTGATATAGAATTTGAAAGAAATGGAGAAAGATATTCTTTTTTAAAATGGGGCCAACAAGCATTTAATAACTTTAGAATAGTTCCACCAGGAACTGGTATTTGTCATCAGGTAAATTTAGAATATTTATCTAAAGTAGTTTGGTCTGAAGAGTTCCAAGGAGATAAGTATTTATTTCCAGATACTTTAGTTGGCACTGATAGTCATACTACCATGGTCAATGGATTGTCTGTACTGGGTTGGGGCGTCGGAGGGATTGAGGCTGAAGCAGGAATGTTAGGTCAGCCAATTTCTATGTTAATTCCTGAGGTAATAGGCTTCGAAGTTAAAAACAAAATGCCCGAAGGAACAACAGCAACTGATTTAGTTTTAACAGTAGTTAAAATGTTAAGAGACAAAGGTGTAGTTGGAAAATTTGTAGAATTTTATGGAGAGGGTTTAAAAAATTTAACTCTTGCTGATAGAGCAACGATTGCGAACATGGCTCCAGAGTATGGTGCAACATGTGGCTTTTTTCCAATCGATGATGAAACATTAAAATATTTAAAATTTTCTGGACGAGATCAGCACACAGTCGATGTAGTTGAGCAATATGCAAAAGAACAAGGTTTATGGGCAAGTGATGAAATAGAATTTACAGATACAATCTCATTAGACATGTCTACAGTAGTTCCAACAATTTCTGGACCTAAAAGACCCCAAGATAAAGTGTTGTTAACTGATGCACCCAATTCATTTAAAAAAGTTCTAGAAGATGCAACAAATAAAAAAGATCATTCTATTTCTAAAGTTTCTAATACTGATTATGAAATTAAAGATGGTTCAATTTTAATTGCAGCAATAACTTCATGTACCAATACTTCAAACCCAAATGTTTTAATTGGTGCTGGATTACTTGCCAAGAAGGCTGTTGAATTAGGACTTGAAGTAAAACCCTGGGTTAAAACTTCTTTAGCACCGGGTTCTCAAGTAGTAACTGATTACTTAGCAAAAGCTGGATTGAACACTTATTTAGACAAGCTAGGCTTTAATCTCGTAGGCTATGGCTGCACAACTTGTATTGGTAACTCAGGTCCATTACCTGAAAATATAGTGGATGCGATCCAAAAGGAAAATATTTACTCAGTTTCTGTTTTATCTGGAAATAGAAATTTTGAAGGAAGAATTTCTCCTCACATCAAGGCTAATTATTTAGCATCTCCTCCATTGGTTGTTGCTTACGCAATTGCTGGTCATATGGAAGTTGATTTATATAAGGATGCACTTGGTAAAGATAAAGAAGGTAATGATGTTTACTTAAAAGATATCTGGCCATCAAATAAAGAAATTGAAGATACTTTAAAACACTCGTTAAACGCAGAAATGTTTATTCAAAGATATTCAAATGTTTCAGAAGGACCTAGTCAATGGCAAAAAATTAAAACAGAAGAAAGTAGTATTTACAGCTGGGATGAGGGATCAACTTATGTAAAAAAACCTCCTTTCTTTGACAATTTACCAGACGAGCCTGAAGGATTTAAAGAAATCAAAGACGCAAGACCATTATTGATTTTAGGAGATATGGTTACAACGGATCATATTTCACCTGCAGGAAACATCCAAAAAGAAAGTCCAACTGGAGAATATTTTATGGAACACCAAATTCTTCCAAAAGATTATAACTCTTATGGATCAAGAAGAGGAAATCATGAAGTAATGATGAGAGGCACTTTCGCAAATATTAGAATTAGAAATGAAATGGCACCGGGAACCGAAGGTGGTTTTACAAAAATTTATCCAGAAGAAAAAGTATTACCTGTTTATGATGCGGTTGTTGAGTATAAAAAAAGAGGCACAGATTTAGTTGTAATAGGTGGTAAAGAGTATGGAACTGGTTCTTCAAGAGACTGGGCTGCAAAAGGAACAAAATTATTAGGTGTTAAGGCAGTTATTGCTGAAAGCTTTGAGCGTATTCATAGATCAAATTTAATAGGCATGGGAATTTTACCCCTACAATTTACGAATGATATAAATAGAAAAAATTTAGATCTAACTGGATCAGAATTAATAAGCGTTCTTGATGTTGAAAAAGGTATCAATCCATCTGATGAAGTGACAGTTGAGATAAAATATGCTTCAGGAGATATCAAAAAAGTTAAAACATTATGCAGAATTGATACTAAAAATGAATTAGAATATTATAAAAATGGAGGCATACTCCAATATGTTTTAAGGAACATGATTTAATTATGGAAGAAGATATTTCAATTATAAATAGTAGTACTAGAAATGAAAAAGTTAGAAACTTTTTTATTAATAATAAAAATAAAATTATCTCAACAGTGGTAATTCTGATTTTTATTCTAATAGGAGCTTACAGTTTTGACAAATATAAAACTAATAAAAAAAGAGAAATATCTAATAAATTTAATTCAACTACATTAGCCTACTCAGAAAATACTAAAAATAAAACAGTTCAAAATTTAATTGAAATTATTAATGAACAAGACCCAACCTATTCTCCTTTATCTTTGTATTTTATTATCGATAATGAATTAGTTTCTAATCAAAATGATATAAATAGCTATTTTGATATTCTGATTGAAAACACATCTTTAGAAAATGAAATAAAGAATTTAATTATTTATAAAAAAGCTTTATTTAACGCTGATCAAGCTCAAGAAAGCGATCTATTAAATATTTTGAACCCATTGATTAATTCTAAAAGTGTATGGAAATCACATGCTTTGTACTTAATGGCTGAGTATTTTTATTCAAAAGATCAAAAACAAAAATCAAAAGAATTTTTCAATCAAATTGCTATTTTAGAAAATCCCAATCCAGACATTAAGCTTCAGGCACAAAAAAGATTGAACAGAGATTTAAGTGATTAAATTAATTTTCTTAATTTTTACATTATTTTTTTTATCCAATTGCTCTATTAGTGAAACCACCCGTATTTGGGATAATAAAGATGAAAATATAGATAATAAAAAAAATATAAAAAAACTATTTACTAAAGAAAAAAAAATAATCACTGAGTTTAATCCTGAGTTAAAGATAGATTTATCTAAGATTGAGATTAACTCTTACACTATAGATAATCAAAATAATTATGGTTCACAAAATTATAGTGGTTTCAATGATAAAATTAGATCTTATAAATTTTCAAAAATAGAAGATGCTAACCAATTAAATTATAAACCAATATTTTTAAATGATGGGCTTATATTTTTTGACAAAAAGGGAACCATCACTAGATACGATAAAAATAGTAAAGTTATTTGGAAAAAAAATCATTACTCAAAGTCAGAAAAAAAACTAAGTCCTAAATTATATTTTGCCTTAGATGATCAAAATTTATTTGTTACAGACAGTATTGCAAAATATTATTCTATTAACATTAAATCCGGTGAACTAAATTGGTCAAATAATGGAAATTACCCCTTTAATTCAGATGTAAAAAAAAGAGGAAATAAATTTTTTGTAATTGATTATAAAAATACTTTAAGATCATTTAGTGGATATGATGGTTCTGAATTATGGAATTTTCAAACCCAAGATTCTTTTGCAAGATCTGATTCAAGAAATTCTCTTATTATTGTTGGTGATTTAGTTATTTTTAATAATTCTCTTGGAGACATTACTGCAGTCGATATAGAAACGGGCCTGATCACTTGGCAACTACCAACTCAAAGTAGCAATATAATTAATGAGTCTTATAATTTTAAAACTTCTAAATTAGTTTCTGATGGAAAATCTATTTATTTTTCTAATAATAAAGACGAATTTTATTCAGTAGATATTAAAACTGGAGTTACAAATTGGATTAATGAGATTAATTCTAGCATATTGCCGGCCATTATAGGGAATCTGATTTTTACTGTATCTGATAATGGTTACTTATTTGTATTAGAAAAAAATAATGGAAATATTATTCGCGTAACAAATCTTTATAATATTTATAAAGAAAAAAAGCGACCATATATAAAACCAATTGGTTTTGTCATAGGTAAAACAAACTTATATTTAACAAATAGCGATGGTAAAATGATTATGGCAGATTTAATAACTGGAAACACGGTAAATATTGTTAAAGTTTCTAGTAACCTGATGTCTGAACCCTATATTTTTAATAAAAACTTATTTGTAATTAAAAATGGCTCTGTTGTTCAGTATAATTAAGAATGTTCTTAAAATTTTTAGATAAAATTGGAAGAAAAAAAATTGTTTTAGACCGAGGACCCTCCCACCCAAGATATAACGAGGCTAAACCTTGGCTAAATAGATATTATGTTTTGTTTCGATACAGACCTAAATGGTTTCCATTTAACATTTTAATTCATGAAATGCTTGCAGACGACCATGGAGAAGGTGTTCATAATCATCTATGCCCTTACATTACTATTATTTTAAGAGGAGGATATTGGGAAACTACCAAAAAAGGTAAGTTTTGGAGAAGACCTGGTTACATAGGATTTCGTTCTGCAAATGCTCATCATAGAGTAGACTTAAAAGAAGATACAAAACCGATAACAATTTTTATTCCTGGTCCTTTTGGTTTACGAAAAGGTTCTAGATCAGAATATGGTATCGATTTTAAAACTAAAAAAAATTAATGGTAAAAAAATTTCAAAAAGAATTTATATCGTATTGCAACAATCAACAATTAGAAGTTAATTCAAATCAAATAGAAGTTGTTAAGAGATTAGAGCAATACCACCAAGGGAATTTTCAATCTTATTTTTCAAAATTGTTTTCAAAAAAATCATCTAAAAAAGGTTTTTATTTATATGGTGATGTTGGTGTAGGCAAAACGATGATTTTAAATTTTTTTTTTAATCATTTAAAGGAAAAAAAGTTAAGACTACACTTCAATGAGTTTATGTTAAGCTTTCATGACTTTGTTTATCAAAAAAAAGAAAAAGAAGAAAATATAATCAATCAATTTGTAAAAAATTTAAAATTAAAGTCTTCATTAATTTATTTTGATGAATTTCAAGTCACAAATATAGTTGATGCTATGATTTTAGGAAAATTGTTTGATCAAATTTTTAAAGAAGATATTAAAATTATTGTAACTTCTAATACTAAAATCTCTGAATTATATAAAGACGGTCTTCAAAGGGATCAATTTAAACCATTCATTAAGATTATGGAGCAAAAGTCTATAGAATGTGAGCTTAAGATTGAAGATGATTATAGAAAATCAAACAATAATCAAAAACAAAGATATTTTTATCCACTTAATCAAGAAACTAATTTTAAAATAAATAAATTTTTTAGAACTATTACAAAAGATAAAAAACACTCGTTCAAAATAATCAATGTCAAAGGTAGGGATTTTAAAATAGAAAATTTTTATGAAGGAGTTGTAAGATTTAACTTTAATGAGTTGTGTGATAAAAATTTAGGTGCAGAAGATTATTTAGAAATCATAAAAAATTGTAAATTTATGGTAATAAATCAAATACCACAATTTAATGATACTAATTCAAATCAACAACAACGATTCATTACTTTATTAGATGTAATTTATGACAAAAATATTCCAATATCAGTTACAGCAAATCAAAATCTAGATGAATTTACTTCATCAAAATTATTAGAAAAACCATTTAAACGTACTATTAGCCGGTTGTATGAGCTAACATCAATTAACAAAAATCAATGAAACAAGAATTTTATAATCTTCAAATAGATACTAATGGTCAAAAATTATATGAATTTACCAATCAGACAATTGAATGGATTAGCAAAAATAATTTTAAAAATGGTATACTTAATTTAAGTATTCAGCACACCAGTGCATCTTTAATTGTACAAGAAAATGCTGACCCAGATGTTCAAACAGATTTAATAAATTATTTTGATAAATTAGCTCCTATGGATAACAAACTATATGTCCATACCACCGAAGGAAAGGATGATATGCCTGCGCACATCAAGTCTGCATTAACCAATAATCAAATTTCATTAAGTATTAGAGAAGGCGAATTATTACTAGGCACCTGGCAGGGCTTATATTTATTTGAACATCGGCTAAACCCTCAAAATAGAGCAATAATTCATCATTTTATTGGGAATTAATCTATTAAATGCTTATTTTTTTAAGGTCTTAAAGGCCTCTAGGGCAGAGGCTCTAGCTTTTTCATGGATCACAATTGGTTGAGGATAATCTTTACCAATTATAGTTTTAATAGCTTGTTGGTATTTTAATTCCATTTCCCAAGGCTTATGAACAAATTTATTTGGCACTTTATCTAATTCTGGCACCCATTTTTTTACATAATGTCCTTCTTTATCAAATTTTTCTCCCTGTAAAATAGGATTAAAAATTCTAAAATAAGGTGCAGCATCCGCGCCACAACCAGCAACCCACTGCCACTGTGCAACATTATTTGCTTTATTAAAATCTAACAAACAATTTCTGAAATATTTTTCTCCTTCGATCCAATTAATTCTCAAATGTTTAACTAAAAAAGACCCAACTACCATACGAACCCTATTATGCATCCAGCCAGTTTCGTATAATTCTCTCATACCTGCATCAACTATTGGATAACCAGTCATTCCTGTTTTCCATGCTTTAAGATATTTGTCATTTTTGACCCAAGGAAATTTATCAAAATCTTTCCTATAATTACCTTTCAAAAATTCTGGAAAATAATTAATTAAACTATGTGAAAATTCTCTCCACCCAAGTTCATTAATATATTTTCTGTAACCAATTCCTTTAGATTTGATTTCACCACATTTTTTCCAAATACTTGCTACATGAATTTGACCGTGTTTAATATAAGGTGAAAGTTTTGAAGTTCCTTCAACTGATGGAATGTCTCTTGTAGTTCCATAGTCTTTAATTTTACTCTCTATTAAATCATTTAAAATTTTTTTTGAATTACTCTCAGAAATTTTCCAGTATTTATCAAATTTTTTATACCAATTGTTTTTGGGTAAAATATTTTTTGGTTCAATGCAGTTTTTAAAAAAAGTTTTTTCTTTAGTCTTTTTTTTAACAATATAATTTTTAGCAGGAGCTAAACTTAAATATTTTTGCTCAGCAGTTCGCCAAAAGGGAGTAAATACTTTGAAGGGTGTTCCATCATTTTTAGTTACTTCCTGAAATTCATTTAAAATATTTCCTTTGAAATATTTAAAGTTTATTTCATTTTTAATAAAAACATCTCTAATTTTTTTTCCTTTAGCAATTACATCTGGTTCGTAAACTTTATTCCAATATACTGTAAGATTGTCCTTTTTTTTGATCTTAGAGAAAATATCCAATTCATCACCCTTAACTATTTGAAGATTGATATTATATTTTGATAAGTCTGTTTTAAAAACTTCTAATGATTTTGAGACCCACCATTTTTGAGCTTCAGTTTGATTATCAAAATTTTTATTATTATAGATAAATAAAGCAATTACATTGTCATGATTTTGAGTTGCAAATGACAATGCAGGATTATTTTCTATTCTAAAATCATCTCTTATCCAAAAAATCCCTGTATCAGACATGCAATTAATTTTGATTAACTAATTTTTGGTACATTTCTTGATCTGTATCACCCTCACAACCAATAACTAAAACATTAGAATTTTGATCTAATTTTAAATTTTGTTTTAAATTTTGATCCTCACAACTAGCAATTAAGCTAATCACTCCTGGTGCAGAATTTTCTCCGGCTATAATAGGTTCATCACTAAAACCTGAGTTTCCAAGTAATTTCATAGTTTTTGCAATATCATCATCGGGTAAACTGATGCAATGTTTAACTGAATTTTTTAGAATTTCCCATGGGACTAATGACACTTCTCCACATGACATACCACCCATAAGACTTTCTCTTTTAATATCAATTTTTTCTATTTTTCCTGTTTTAATACTTTCTAAAACACAAGCTGCACTATCAGGTTCAACAATTAATGTAATGGGAACGTTATCTAAGTATCTTGCAATACCCGCAACCATTGCGCCAGCCATTCCACCAACACCTGCCTGTAAAATTATATGAGAAATTTTTTCATTTTTAATTTGATCAATAATTTCTTTCATCATAACTGTATAACCAGCCATCGTGTATGTTGGAACTTGCATATAATTTTTCCAAGCAACATCTTGTACTATTTGCCAATTATTTTCTGTGGATTGCTTAATGCATTCTATTAGTGATTTTTCATAATTGCCTTTCACTTTAATTACATCTGCACCAAGGTCTGCCATAGCTTGACCTCTAGCATCACTAACAAACTCACTAATAAAGATTTTACACTTAAGTCCTAATCTTCTAGCACCCCATGCAACAGATCTTCCATGATTTCCAGCAGTTGCAGTTGCAACAGTGATATTTTTATTTCCTTGTGATACTTTTTCAACAGCATAGGCACCTCCCAGTGCTTTAAATGATTTTAAATCAAATCTTTTACTTTCATCTTTGTAATAAATTTTATTTAAATCTAACTCATTAGATAATTTATTAAGAGATATTAATGGAGTAGGGGAATATCCTTCCCATTTTGAAATACTAGAATAAGCATCATCAATTTCTTTTTCGGATAGTGAGTTGAAAATTTGTTTTTTATCAAACGAATAATTTTTATTATCTAAAAATTCAGAATACTTCCATTGATGACCATTAGATAAAGTTGCCATAATCTAACAGTCTAAAGTATTATCTTTTTCCCACTTAGTGACTGGTTTTTTCTTATTAAATGAAAACTTGCTCTTAAAGTCTTTTATCTCAGAATTTTTAAGCTTTATGTAGCTTTCAATTACATCTTTTCCAAAGGCATCAGCTAGAGATTTACTTTTTTGAAGCATAGAAATTGCTTGATTAACATCATTAGGTAATTTTTTTAGTTTTGGATATTTTTTATAATCCTTGTACATATTGCAATGTAGTGGTTTTCCAGGATTTAATTTTTTATTAATTCCCTCAAGACCTGCAGCAATTATTCCTGCTTGAAGTAAATATGGGTTGGCAGCACCATCCATTAATCTTAATTCAAATCTTCCTTGATCTGGAATTCTAATCATGTGTGTTCTGTTATTTCCTGTATAAGAAATACTACTTGGCGACCAAGTTGCACCAGACTTTGTCGGTGGAGCATTAATTCTTCTGTAACTATTGATTGTTGGATTAAAAAAGGCTGATAAAGCTTGAGTATTGTTCATTACGCCTCCTAAAAAATTGTAAGCTAATTTACTTAAACCAAGCGTATCTTTTTTATCTAAAAATTTATTATCTTTACCATTCCATACTGAAACGTGAGCATGACAACCGTTTCCAGTTAAATTATGAAAGGGTTTTGGCATGAAGGTTGCTCTTAAACCATGTTTTTCAGCTAAACTTTTAACCATATATTTAAAAAATACATGTCTATCAGCTGTAATCAATGAATCTGTATAATCCCAATTCATCTCAAATTGACCATTAGCGTCTTCATGATCATTTTGATAGGGCTTCCAGCCCATTGTAATCATGCAGTCACATATCTCTTTAATTAAATCATATCTTCTCATTAAAGCTGATTGATCATAACAAGGCTTAGATTGAATATCTCTTTGATCAGCAATTGACGATCCATCCTCTGAAATTAAAAAATATTCACATTCAACTCCAGACTTCATCTGTAATTTTTTTTGAGACATTTTTTTAATTTGCTCTTTAAGCATCACTCTTGGTGAAGCCTTTACAGGTTTTCCGTCCATGTATAAATCTGATGCCAGCCAACCAATTTCTTTATTCCATGGTAATTGAATTAAACTATCAGGATCAGGCACACCAAACATATCACTGTCAGCAGGTGTCATGTCTAACCATGTAGCAAACCCAGCAAAGCCAGCTCCATTTTTTTGCATCTCACCTATGGCTTGAGCTGGAACTAATTTAGATCTTAAAACTCCAAAAAGATCGACAAAACTTATTAGAAAATATTTTATTTTTTTTTGTTTGGCAATTTGTGAAAGATTTTTTGGCATGATTAATCCTACTTGTTTAAAAAGTTTTATTCAATTATTTTTTTCCAGGTATCCAATCTGTGCCAGCTAGAGGAACTCTTGCCATAGCAGCGGCCTCAACTGTTAAGGCAGCTAGATCTTCAGGTTCTAAGTTTCTAACATCTGATTTACCATTAGCTCTAGCTAACGTTTGCAACTCTAGGGTTAAAGTTGTTAAATAATTTTTAATTCTTTTGCCAGCTTCAATTGGGTTTAATCTTTTTTCTAGTTTAGGATCTTGTGTTGCAACACCTACTGGACATCTTCCTGTATGACAGTGATGACAATAACCAGGTTCGGTTCCAAGTTTTTTATAATCTTCAACATATAAGTCGGCATTACAGTTTAAAGCCATCATTGCAGCAGAACCGATTGATACAGCATCTGCACCCATTGCCATTGCTTTTGCAACATCTGCACCAGTTCTAATACCACCCGAAACAACAAGCTGAACTTTTCTATGCATATTTAATTCTTTTAAAGCATCAACAGCTTCTCTTAATGCACCTAAGGTTGGAATTCCAACGTGTTCAATAAAAACATCTTGAGTAGCAGCTGTTCCACCTTGCATTCCATCAAGTACAACAACATCTGCACCAGCTTTTACAGCTAATGTGGTATCGTAAAAAGGTCTTGCAGCTCCAACTTTTATATAAATTGGTTTTTCCCAATTTGTAATTTCTCTAAGTTCTTGAATTTTAATTTCTAAATCATCTGGGCCAGTCCAGTCAGGATGTCTACAAGCACTTCTTTGATCAATTCCTTCTGGCAAGGTTCTCATTCCTGCAACTCTTTTATTAATTTTTTGACCGAGCAACATTCCGCCACCACCAGGTTTTGCTCCTTGTCCAACTACAACTTCAATAGCGTCCGCTTTTCTTAAATCATCAGGATTCATGCCATATCTAGAAGGTAGCAATTGATAAACTAAATATTTTGAAGAACCTCTCTCTTCTTGCGTCATACCACCATCACCAGTAGTTGTTGAGGTTCCCATTGCAGATGCTCCTCTACCTAAAGCTTCTTTTGCATTAGCACCGAGTGCTCCAAAACTCATCCCAGCAATTGTAATTGGAATATCTAGTTTGATCGGTTTTTTTGCAAATCGATCTCCTAAAATAACTGAAGTGTTACATGTTTCTCTGTAACCTTCTAATGGGTACCTGGACATCGATGCGCCTAAAAAAACAAGATCATCAAAATCAGGAACTTTTCTTTTAGCACCCAATCCTCTTATTTGATAAATCCCTTCGTTTGCTGCTCTTTGAATTTCTTTTATTGTAGAGCTTGGAAATGTTTTAAATTCTTTAAGATCTTTTTTCATATTTAGTATGCACCCACATTATCAATTTTAAAATTATATAAATTTCTAGCAGAACCATATCTTTTAAATTTTTTAGGATCTTCTGAAATATTGAGTTTTTTAAATAGTTTTGTTAATTCACCTATATTCTTTTTATCCATTTTCTTTTCCACACAATCTGCACCTAAGCTTTTAACTTTTCCTTTTACAAATATCTTAGCTTCATAAATTGAGTCTCCAAGATCTGCATCTGCATCACCCATTACAACTAAATTACCTTTTTGTGCCATAAAAGCTGACATATGGCCAACAGAACCTTTAACTACTATATCAATTCCTTTCATTGATATCCCACATCTAGAGCTTGCATCTCCTTCTATAATTAATGCACCCCCATGACCTGTCGCACCAGCTGATTGAGAGGCGTTACCTTTAACAACAATTTTACCTGACATCATATTTTCAGCGACACCAGTTCCAACGTTTCCATGAACTGTAACAGTTGCTTTTTGATTCATACCTGCACAGTAATATCCTGTATGACCTTTGACTGTTACATCAATATCATCTTTCAAACCTGCACATATAGCGTGTTGTCCTTGAGGGTTTAAAATTTCGAACTTTCTAGTATTTTTTTTTCTATCAACATTTTGTAGATGTTGATTTACTTCTCTTAAAGTTTTTTTGTTTAAATCAAAGTTCATAAATTACCAGTGATATACTACACCAGGTTTTGGTTCAAAAATTTTTGCTGAATTTACATTTGGAAGATGCGCCATAGCTTGAAACTCAGATGCAACCGCAACATAATCTTTAGTCTCAGCAACAACAGCTGGCTTGCAAGCAATTTCATCTCTCAATAATGCAAAGCCATCTTTTGTACCTGCAATAAAAGTATAAAACCCATCTAAATCTTTTAAACTGTTTTTTAATGTTTTTTCTAAGTCCTTACCTTTTGATATTTGATTTGAAATATATCCAGCAGCAACCTCAGTATCATTTTCAGAATTAAAGCTTTGACCATCTTTTACAAGAGATCTTCTTACATTATTATGATTTGATAGTGATCCATTATGAACCAAACATTCATCTTCTGATGTGGAGTAGGGGTGAGAACCTTGTGTAGTTATTGCACTTTCAGTAGCCATTCTTGTATGACCAATTCCATGCGTACCTGAAAAAGAGGATAATTTAAATTTTTTAACCACATCTTTTGGGTTACCAGTTTGTTTGAAAATATTTATACTTTTTCCATAACCTACTAACGATACTTCTGAAGTCTCTTTTTTTAATAAATCTAATATTTTAGAGGGTTTTTCGTTAGTTTCCAAAACAACATGATCCGCATAACTAGTTAACTTAATCTTTTTTATAAATTTTGATATTTTCTTTTTGAAATCTTTTTCTTTTATTTCATTAAGACAGATAGAATATTTAAATGTATTTTTATGTTCTTTCGTGTAAATCGCAAAACCTGCACTATCAGGTCCCCTTGTTGCCATGCCATCTAACATTCCAGATAAAAATTTACCTAAATGTTTTTCATATTTTTTTGTTTTTAAATAAATGCCAACAATCCCACACATAAGTTTTGGTTTAGTTTATTAAAGAAATTATAAAATCCTTATAGTAGATTAGATTAACTACTACAATGATGATAATGGCCGCTATCACTCCATATTTAGCTTTAGGGAAAGCTACTCCTCTCATTTTGCTAGGTCGAAGTTCTTCGTTATTTTTATCTGTCATATTTTTATCAAAAAAAAAGGGCGCCACAATTAAGTAGCGCCCAGATTTTTATATTATTTTACCAATCGGTAATATTACTTTTATAGTCATTTCCACCACGTCTTTTTCTAGCTTGTTTAGCGAGTTTCTCACTCTCCGAATTGCCAGTTAAAACATGCCAGCCTATCCACAAAACAATACCAAGTACAACTAGTAAAGTTTCGCTAGAACCAGCTCCCGGATAAACTGCTCCGACAACCTCTTTAGCACTTAAATGATCTATCCAGTTTGTTACTGTAGCCATATTTTTCTCCTTTACCTAGTTGAAGAGGAGACCGCTTTTTCAGCTTCTTTGTCATCCTCCATCATTTCATAGTCTAGTCCAGCTATTTCTACTTCACGTGGTATTCTTAATTTACCAAAAGCGCTTAGTATTTTAGCTATGACATAGCCTGGTATTAGTCCAAGAACTACGAACATTATTATTGCTCCTAGAAATTGTCCTAATGGGTTAATAGATGCGTAAGTTGATCCGTCCCACATAGCGCCAACACTGTATCCAGATGATGGGTAACCATTTAAAACAAATCCACAAATCACAAGACCAACAAAACCAGCATAACCATGTACTGCTACAGCACCAACTGCATCATCGATTTTGAACTTACGTTCAACCCAGTAATGTAGTTTGTATGCAATAACAACACCGATCATACCAATGATCATTGCTTGAATTGGATGATATAAATCATTTCCAGCTGAAGCACAGATGACACCTGCTAGTCCACTTGAGTAAGTCCAGAAAGGATCACCTTTAGCAATCCAGTATCCAGCTAATAACCCACCTGATAATGACATCAAGAAGTTAAAAGTAATACCACTAAGTGTAGTAGGGGTTACATATATGTTTGTAGCTGTCCAGTATGTTACACCTTCCATTCCATATTCAGGTCCAAGATCAAATATCGGTATATTACATGCCGCATAAAATCCCCAGAAACCAGTATAGATTAAGAATAATCCAACTGTAACTAACCAAGGGTTTCTTGGTCCTATATTTCTTGGCTCACCACTTGATGAGAATTTTCCAATTCTTGGTCCTAAAACCATAAGAACACCTAAAGCAAATCCACCCGCAATTGCGTGAATTACTCCTGATGCATAAGCATCGTGATATCCTAAAATTTTAAGCATCCAGCCATCAAAGTGCCATCCCCAAGCAGCATCAATTACCCAGAAACACGAACCTATTGCAATTGCTAAAATTCCAAATGCAAAAGTTGTAATTCTTTCAATGATTGCTCCTGAAACAATAGAAGCAGCTGTCCATGAAAATAGTAAGAACGCAGCCCAGAATACACCACTTATGTGGTCACCTAAATTAATAGCCATGAATTCTGAGTTAGCCAAATACCATTTAGCACTAAAAGTACTTTCATCGGTTATCAATGCAGCACTTTCATTCATTATTGAAGGTGCAATTCCAGGTCCTGTTGGAAATGCCCAGTAAATCCACCAACCAAAGAAAAACCAAGTTACTGTTACCAAAGGTATCAGCATTGTATTTTTCATAAGAGTATGTTGGTGATGTTTGTATCGAGAAGCTCCAACTTCATACATACAGAAACCGACGTGAATTAAAAACATCAGTACCACTGTTACCCAGTAGTAAAATTCTGTAAATATGGTTGTAAGAGCACCTAACTGATCAGTCATAATCTCTCTCCCATATTAGTTTATAGAACCCTATAAAATTTTGTAAGGTGTGACAAACAAAACAATGCTTAAAAACCTAGCGTGAACACTAGGTTTTTAATTAATTATCAACTTAAGATTGTTTTATTAGAATTTTAAGTAAGCTTTTTTCAAATCAACAAGAGGATGTTTTGGAGACATTTGAAACTTAACCAAAAGTTCTCTTGCAATCATATCTCTATCTTGTTGGTTGTTAGGAAGTTTAATAGATTTTGGAATAGTAACCCAGCCATTTGCGTTTCTGCAAAATACAGCTGGTTTTCCTTCTTCATAACCCATATGAACATCTTCTAACCAGTTAAGATCATCCCAACCCATAGCTTCTACATATTTTTTAAGAAATGGAGTAATTCTTTTATAATCAGGAAGTAAGTTTACATCATATCTATAACCAATATGTTGGCCAATTAGTTTTTCTCTTGCTGTTTCTTTAAAAGTACCAAGCTTTAGTTTTTTCTCTTTTTTAACTTTGCTTTTTGCTTTTGTTTTTTTTGTTTTTTTCTTAGCCATAGTTACCTCTATATTTTGTGATAGTTATCAACACCAACTGTGTAGTTTGTTCCAGCTAATGGAACTTTTGCTAAAGCAGATGCTTCCGTAGTTAATGCAGCTAAATCTTCAGGCTCTAAAGAGTGAATATTAGTTTTACCACATGCTCTTGCTAAAAGTTGAGCTTCTAACGTCATTGAATGAAGATAGTTGTAAACTCTAAGTGCAGCATCATCAGGATTTAATCTTGCTCTTAGTTTAGGATCCTGTGTTGCAACACCAACTGGACAACGACCAGTATGACAGTGATAACATTCACCAGCTTTTACACCCATTTCTTTTTCAAAGTTAGCTTCTGGGATATCTTTATTACAGTTTAAGGCGATCATTGATCCAGTACCTATTGCAATTGCATCAGCACCTAACGCTAAAGCTTTTGCCATATCAGCACCATCTCTTACACCACCAGCATAAATTAAAGTAACTTTACCAGTTTTACCCACATCGTCGATTGCTCTTCTTGCTTCTCTAATTGCAGCTATTCCTGGAATACCAGTATTTGCAGCAGCAATGTGTGGTCCAGCTCCAGTAGAACCTTCCATTCCATCTAAATAGATAGAGTCGGGGTCACATTTTGCAGCCATACGAACATCATCATAAACTTTTGATGCACCAAGTTTTAACTGAATTGGCACTTTGTTTTTTGTTAATTGTCTTAATTCTTCAACTTTTAAAGCTAAATCATCTGGACCTAACCAGTCAGGGTGTCTAGCAGGTGATCTTTGATCGATACCTGAAGGTAATGATCTCATCTCAGCTACTTGGTCAGTTACTTTTTGACCCATTAAGTGTCCACCCATTCCAACTTTTTGACCTTGACCAATGAAAACTTCAATTCCATCTGCTAGTTGAGCGTGATGTGGATTAAAACCGTATCTTGATTGAATACATTGGTAGTACCATTTTTCAGAATATCTTCTTTCATCAGGTATCATTCCACCTTCTCCTGAACAAGTTGCACTACCAGCCATAGTAGCTCCTCTTGCTAAAGCAGTTTTTGCTTCATAAGAAAGTGCTCCAAAACTCATACCAGTAATGTAAACAGGTATATCAAGTTCAATTGGGTTTTCACATCTTGGTCCAATTACAGTCTTAGTTTCACATTTTTCTCTGTAACCTTCGATTACAAATCTTGTAAGTGTTCCAGGTAGAAAAACTAGATCATCAAATGTTGGAATTTTTTTCATTAATGCCATTCCACGCATTCGGTATCTACCTAACTGAGATTTGATATGAATATCGTCTATTACCTCAGGAGTAAAAATAGCATTATGACCTAATAAACTTTTATTTCTTTTTCCATCTTCATGTGCATGAACGTCTGCTTTTCCACCAACGCCCTTACCATTTTTTTTTGTTTTTTTCTTAGGCATTAAATTGCTCCTTTCTTCTCTGTAGGTTCTAAATTATCGTAATTCCAAAGTTTTTTACCAGCTACAATTTTTTTCATTTTGCTTACATCAAAATTTTCACCGATTTCTGCAACTTTTAATTTTCGTTTTAACCAGTCTTGGTCACTTTTTGAAAGATCAGCATCAACAGCATCACTACCATATGAGCCAATACTTCCGCCAACAAAAATAGTACCATCATACATAGAGTCACCTAAATTTATTCCAACATCCCCAAGAATAATTATTCTACCTCTTTGCATCATGAAACCTGTAAATGCACCAGCGTCACCACCAACAATAATTGTTCCACCTTTCATATCAATACCAGTTCTAGCACCAACACTACCTTTGCAAATTAAGTCTCCACCTCTGATAGCTGCTCCAAAACATGATCCTGCATTTTTTTCGATTACAACTTTACCAGCCATTAAGTTTTCAGCACAAGACCAACCAACTCTACCATTAATTCTAACAGTAGGGCCATCACATGAACCCATACCAAAATAACCTAAACTTCCTTCAAAAATTAAGTTTAATTTATTCAAAATTCCAACACCTAAACTATGTTTTCCTTGTGGGTTTTTAATAACAATAGTTCCATAACCTTGACTCATTAAATTATCGATTTCCTTATTAGCTTCTGGAGCCGACATATCTTTTACATCAAGATCTGTTCTTTTATTGAAATCAACATCATAAGTACCAAAGTAATAAAAGTTTTCAGCTTCATCAGGGTTAAAAAACTTTTGTTGAGTTCTTCCTGTTAAAACTTCACTGTGCATCCCCATTGACTGGGCTTTTGATTTCTTCTCGCTTGTTTTTAGATTTGCCATACTTTTACCTCTCCATCAAATGGATCATATGTATCAATTTCTTGTGGAAGAACTGATCTGATCGCTATTTCTTCTGAACCCATTGCAACTAAATCATCTGACTCGTAAAGAACTAATGGTTTTGCAGCCATAGTATCTTTTGCCATTCCTAACGAGTCGCTTGTTGCAACAAAATAAGTAAATACTCCATCAAGTCCTGTTAAAGAGTCTCTCATACCTTCTTCAAGACTTGCTCCCTCTCTCATTTTTTGAGCAATATAAACTGCGATTAATTCTGAGTCACACTCAGACATAAATCTCATACCTTTATTTTCTAATGCTCTTCTATTGTTCCAATAATTTGTAAGTTGTCCGTTATGAACCACCGATACATCACTAAAAGGATAACCCCAAAAAGGGTGGGCTGATTTAATATCAACACCAGACTCTGTTGCCATTCTAGCATGACCAATTGCATGAGTTCCAACAAGTTTATCTAATGAATATCTATCACAAACTGCTTTAGCATTTCCAAGATCTTTAATTACTTCTAAAGATTTACCCATAGAAAGAATTTCAACACCTGGAATACTTTCAATTTTTTGTGAAAAATCTAATAGATCTTTTTTATCATAAGAGATTTCATATCTTAGTGAATAGGGTAGAGTTCTTTCTTCTTTTAGAACTTTAGCCCCTAACTCTGCTAAATATTGATCTACTATTTTCTTTCTTTCATCGTAAACAGAAACATCTTCCATAATAGACGAGCTTCCTTCACCAACATTTTCTCCTACTTTGAAACGCATGATAAAATTTTTACCATCTGTATCACCGTATAAAGCGTAACCTGTTGAGTCTTCACCTCTATGTTTTAATGCTTGAAGCATACCCTGTAGTTCACTTCCTACGTTTGAAGATTTGCCTCTATGTATTAGTCCAGCTATCCCACACATATATTTTACCCCTTTTATTTATTTTTAAGACCTACGGTAGACAATCAAGATAAGTGTCCAGATCCCATTGAGTTGTTGCACCTAAAAATCTTTCCCATTCATCATTTTTATACCAATGAAATACTTTGTACATTTCATCTGGCATAGCTGATTTAATAACCTCATCCTCAGCTAAACGGTCAAGTGCTTGACCAAGACTTAAAGGTAATTTTTTAACTTCTTTACCAGCTGCTTGAGCTTCGTACATACTTCTAGACTCTGGTTTTCCTGGATCAATGTTGTTTGATATCCCATCTTCAAAACATTTTAATAATCCTGAACCCATCAAGTAAGGATTATGCATCGAGTCAACTGAACGATATTCAAATCTTCCTGGTGCTGATACTCTTAATCCACAAGTTCTATTTTGATATCCCCAGTCTGCATAAACTGGTGCCCAAAAACCTGTATCCCATAATCTTCTATAAGAGTTTACTGTTGATGATCCAATAGCAGTCAAAGCACCTAAGTGTTTCATAACACCACCAATAGCTTTTAATCCAACTTTACCTGGTAACTGGACATCTTTAGTATCTGGCATAAAAGTATTTGTTCCACCCTCAACATAAGTAAATACTTCGTCCATTGCAGGGATAGATTTATGAGATAATTTATTAACTTTATCTTTTCCACCTTTCCACAAAGACATGTTGGTGTGACAACCACTTGCAGACACGCCCATAAAAGGTTTTGTCATAAAGCAAGCAATCAAATTAAATTCTCTAGCAACTTGAGCACAAATTTGCCTATAAGTTGAAAGTCTGTCTGCATTTCTTAAAACATCATCATACATCCAGTTTAATTCTAATTGACCTGGTGCATCTTCATGGTCACCTTGAATCATATCAAGACCCATGGCTCTTGCATATTTCATTACTTGCATGAAAACAGGTCTTAAAGACTCAAATTGATCTATGTGATAACAATAGGGTTTAGAAAAACCTTTACCAGTCGGCGTTCCATCTTCATTTTTAGTTAGCCACATCATTTCTGGTTCAGTTCCAACTCTTAACTGATATCCATGTTTTTTCTTAAATTCTTGAGCGTGAATTCTTAGGTTTCCACGGCAATCTGAGGTTAAATGAGCACCTGGATTATCTCTTTCTTCTCTGTTTCTAAAACAAGTAACAAATACTCTTGCAACTTTTTTATCCCAAGGCAACTGACAAAAAGTTTCTGGATCTGGAATTCCAACTAATTCTTTTGCTTCTGGTCCATACCCAATATAATTTCCGTGACGATCAACAAATAAGTTTGCTGTTGCACCATAAACTAATTGAAATCCTTTTTCACAAGTTCTTTCCCAGTGATCAGTAGGAATACCTTTACCTACAACTCTTCCAGTAACAGAAATAAATTGAAAAAAAATATATTCAATACCAAGTTCATTAATCTTAGCTCTAACTTGCTTTACTAACTTTGCTCTACCTGGTTGGTTAACGTGTTTGTCTAGATCAGTCATTATTTTCATCCCCCAATGAATTTTATTTATTCAAAGTTAGCTGAAAAACTTATTAGTGTCTAGGCTTGAAGTTTAACTCCAAGGGAACGGACTGTTCGATGTAGGGTGAAGTTCACCTTTCTCGTAACGGTTGAATCTAAACGGTTTCAATAAATCACTCTCAGTACCAAGAATTTCTTTTGCAACAAGTTCACCCACACCAATCATTTTATAACCGTGATTAGCATCAGCAATCATGTAAACATTTTCTAAAAATCTATCAAAGATTGGAAATGAGTCTGGCGTCATACATCCAAGACCACCGGATGGTCCTTTTCTATAAAGATCTGATTTACCTTCAAATCTTTTTTGGCAATGAGCTAATGCAGAACACCACATATCATTAAATGCTTCAGTAGTTTGAAATTCTGGTGAGTCTAAACCGTATGGATCTACATTAACTTTATCAAAATGTTTATCAACTATGTATGGAGAAGTTCCACCTTGAACTCCCAAACCTTCAATATCAGGTTTATAATAAATTCCCCAAATTTTTTCTGTGATTAATTTTTTTGTTTTGTCTGAGTATAATGGCGCAGTAGAGTCAACGTGGATTACTGGTGGTTGTTTTCCATTATTCATCTTTAAAAAATCTGGCTCAACACCAATTACACCTTCTTGAAGCATCCAATATGTCCACATATCAGTTTCGTGAAACTTACCATCTTTGCCTTTAATATTAGCTTTCTTAGGAAGTTCTAACATGTTCCAAAAGTCTCTAGCCCATGGACCTGCTCCAACAACTACTTGTTCACACTCTATTGTACCTTTGTCAGTTTCAACTCCTGTAACTGCTTTACTATTACTGCCTCTTTTAAATCCTTTAACTGTTACACCCTTCATAACCTGGACTCCATTTGAAGTAGACTTATCTTCAAGTGCTCTAATTGAGTCTTTATTAAATGCGTACCCACCTTTTTTTTCATGAAGTACTGATGTGATTCCTTGAGCTTGCCAATCATCAAACATACCTTTCATGTAATCCATGCAATCTTTTTCACCTTCAATAAATTCTGATTCGTAACCAATTGCTTTTTGTTGTTCATAGATAGTTGCAACATCTTCGTGCATTACTTCTGGTGAAATTTGTAAATAACCAACTGGGTTATATTTAAATGCTTTAGGATCGCTCTCCCAAACAGAAACAGAGTGAGCCATTAATTCTCTCATAGCTGGTTGGAAGTAATTATTTCTAACAACTCCACAAGCAATACCACTTGCTCCAGCTGCAATATCTTTTTTTTCAAGAACTACAATGTCGCCAGGATTTTTATAAGTCTCTGAAAGTTTCCAGGCTGTACTTAAACCGTGGATACCACCGCCTATAATTACTACTTTTGCTTTTGATGGTAATGTAGACATAACAAAACATTATTTTTTGGAACAAGTAATTAATATAATTTTTTATAGAACTAAAAATTATATATAAAATTTATATATTTTGAAAAATTTCAAAAAAAACTGGCTAATAACTTATGTTTTTTAAGGTGGTTAAATAATCATTAAACTCATTAATAAAGGACTCACTTGGCATAATATTTTTTATTCTCTGATCAGTTGAAGTTTTTTCTAATCTAAAGAATCCTTTTTCACAAGCTTCGGTAATTATAAGAGCTGATTTTGGCCGAGAGGTTTTAAATAATTTTGTTTTAAGTTCCTCAACAGATAATTTTTTATTTTCTTTGTATGCCGACATTACTAATAGCATCATATGATAGTGAGAAGGTGATTTTCTAAAAAAATAGTTGCTTGATGTATGGGATTGTTTCATCTGATCTTCCCAAAAGTTTAATAGAGTTTTTTTATCCTTAGACATTAAATTTATGCTCTTACTCTAGATTTTGTTGGATCGTAGAATGGAAAAGCAATAACCTTAGCGCCAATTCTTTTTTGATGACCATCTAGTTTCCCTATTTCAACATCAGTTCCAATTTCAGAATATTTTACATCTATTCTACAAAGAGCAATATTCTTTCCAAGTTTTGGAGAAAGCATAGCACTAGTTATGACACCAATTTGTGCACGACCTATGTGAACGCAGTCTCCGTGAACCGCTGGTTCGTGACCGACTAACTCTAGTCCTACTAATTTTTTTTGTGGATTTGCTTTTCTCTTAATTAATTCTTCTTTGCCGATAAAATCATCTTCTTTTGTTTTAAGTGGAACGGTAAAACCAATTCCAGCTTCAAAAGGATCTGTTTGATCATCAAATTCATAGCCATAAAAAATTAGTCCAGCTTCAATACGAACCATGTCTAAAGCCTCTAAACCAAGCGGTGTGATATCAAACTCTTTTCCTGCTTCCCAAACTTTATCCCAAACTTCAGCAGCATCTTTTGGATGGCACCAGATTTCGTATCCAAGTTCACCAGTGTAACCTGTTCTTGAAATAACAATTGGTGTTCCAGTTTCATGATCTATTCGTGCAATATTAAATCTAAACCACTCAAGTTCGGTTATTGATGGCTGAATTGGAGCTGTCCAAACAAATTTTTCTAAAATTTTTCTGCTATTAGGTCCTTGAACAGCAATATTATGAATATGATCCGTAGCTGATTTGATCCAAACTTTATAGTTTTTCTTTTTAGCTTGTTCTTTTAACCATTCACCACTGTACTCATCTCCACCAATCCATCTAAAGTTATCCTGTCCAAATTTAAATAAAGTACCATCATCTAACATGCATCCATTTTCATAACACATAGCAGTGTAAACAACTTGTCCGACTGATAGTTTTTTAACATTTCTTGTTAAGGTATATTGCATTAGGTTTTCAGCATCTGGTCCTAAAATTTCAAATTTTCTTAATGGCGAAAGATCTGTTGCTATCGCACTTTCTCTACATGCGTTATATTCTTTTATCGTTCCAGAATTTGTAAAATTATTAGCTAGCCAAAAACCTTTATATTCAACAAAGTTTCTAGTTAGTTCAGATGTTTTTTTATGAAAACCTGTCTCTTGAGTAAGTTTTGGTTCAGCGTCTGTTTTCATTCTAAATGCAATTGCTTTTGAGTATTTTTCATTCTTTGCATAAGTTCTAACAAATATATCTGTGGGGTTCCAGCCATTTGCGGCATCAACATCACAAGGACAAGCGGATGAAACACATGTTAAATCTTTTAAAGCTCTGAACAAAACATAATCACCAGGTCTTGACCAGGGTTCATCAAATGTTGCAACATTATTTGCATCTATTGCTGTATTAAAAAAAAGATTTATAGCTGACCAACTTTTTCTAGCATTAACATCATATTTTTCTAATTCTTTATTAAAATTATCAGTACAATTAATATGACCCATGTAACCCAAATCTTCGTAGTATTTTGAAGTACAGGCTAGATTAAAAGTATCATGTCTTCCAACAGTATCTCTAACCACTTCAACCATTGCCTCATGATCACCATCATAGAATTTCGAAAATAAACCTGGACCAGGGTAAGCGCTACCCATAAAAGTTCTAGTTGCTTTATCATCAATAATACTTTCAACACCATCATTTAATTTATGAGTATCAAAAGCTAAAAAATCAGAGCATTGCCTTCCTCCTGTATCAATTATTTGAATATACTCCCCAGCTTTAACTTCATAAGTTTCTGCAGTTCTTCTTTTAACAAGTTGCTCAACTAATGGATCACTTAAAGGATCAGGTAAAATAAATTGCTCTTCTGTTTCTGAAAACTGGGCTTTATTTAAAAAGATTGTTAGATCAGTTGGTGGATTTTGTTCGTGAACATTAAGAGGATTACCAGGTGCTGCAATCAAAACAAAACATTTATCTTTTGCTAATAAAGTTATTTTTTCTCCCATTACACAATCTTCATTAAAAATAATTGAAGATTTAGCTTTATTTAGTTCAAAGTTCTTTTTTTTGAATATTTTTGAAATTTTTTCATCATTAGCTATAGCTCTTCTTGAAAAATCTGCGTTTGAATTTCCTTTTAAATTTAATATTGATAAATCTGATTTCCCCTTGGAATTAAAAACAATTATTTCACTAACTTGTTTTCCTTCATCATTAATAATTTCGATTTTATCTTCTTGAGAAACTTCAATTACAGATAAACCGCCACCCTTAACATAATATTTTTCAACTCCTGGTGGTAAAACTCTTAATCCAGGATTTTTGATATTATTGCTAGTTCCTAACATCTACAGTGCTTTTTTAATATTTTTTATTAACCATAATATAATCATAGGGGATTGACTATAAATTTAATAAGTGAGAACATACTTTATTAAACTTAATATTAAGGGAGATAGAATATGAAGAAGAATCAATTGCCGATAATAATCGGTGCGGTAGTAATAGTTGTTGCCGCAATTTTTTTCATGCAAGGTGGAGACAAAACTGCCAAAAAAGGTGGTGATAGTGCTCAACCAATAATTATTGCTACTCATAACTGGTCAAGTCAAATTGTAATGGCTCATGTTATTGGTGGAATTTTTGAAAGCATGGGTAACAATGTAAGTTACGTAAATACAGACTCACAAGCTGTGTACGAGTCAATTCGTATTGGCGATGTAACTCTAGCACATGAAGTATGGGAATCTGCTTTTGGTAAATCATTCACTACAGCACTAGAGAAAGGTGGAATAGTTGATTGGGGTGATCACGAAGCAAGAACTCTTGAAGATATGGGATATCCTAACTGGGTTGCAGACAAAGGATTATGTCCAGGTCTACCAGATTGGACTGCTTTAAAGAATCCAGACTGTGCTGCAAACTTTGCAACACCGGATTCAGGTGGAAAAGGAAGAATGTTAGAAGGTCCACAAACTTGGCACGGAGATTTAATACCTCAGAGGGTTGATGCTCTTGGGTTAGGAGATCTTTGGACAGTTAAATTTGCTGGAAGTGCAGATGCACTTTGGGCAGAACTCAAGGCTGCTGAGAAAGAAGGAAGAGGAACTATAATATTCAACTGGACTCCAAACTTTACGGATGGAAAAGGTTTCACATTTATTGATTTTCCTCCATATTCTGCTGGTTGTAGACCAGAAGATGGCGGTGATGGAAAATGTGGATCTCCAGATGGTTATTTGAAAAAAGCTGTAAATGAGGATTTTCCTAATACTCATCCAGGTGCAGCTGCAGTTTTCAAAAAAATGTCATTTTCAACAAGTCACATCGGAGCAATGGCTGCTTTAGTTGACGAAGATAAAATGACACATGAAGATGCTGCAAAAAAATGGTTAGCAGACAATAAAAGTGTTTGGGAACCATTTACTAAATAAAGTAAAAAAATAATTGTAAAATCTCCCCCAACAAATTTGGGGGGGATTTTTTTATGTTAGTAAATCTAGTGAAGTTTCAAATTATAAATTTTATTAAAAAAATGACGAAGTGCTCTATTTATATATTTTTAAGCCTGTTTATTTTTAATTTATCCTTAGCAAAAAATATCGACATACAAGAAGATATTGAAATTGGTTATGTATGTGAGTTAGAAAAAAAAATACTTAAGAACTCAGAGTATAATTATAAAACTTTTTTAGCAAAAGATTTAAATGAAAAAAATTTAGAACAATTTAAGATTGATGCAAAGCAACCTGAAAAACTTTCGATTAATGGATTATCAGTATTTCTCTCTGAAAATACAAAGTTTGATGTAAAGGTTGTTAATAAGGATATAGTTTTATTTAAAGCTTTTGATAATGACAAAAATTATTCCGAGTCTGGTATAATTAATAGAAAATCGGGTGAATTAGTTCATGAAATTACAAAAGATTTAAAAAGTGAAAATTTTGAAAAGGATATTTCTTTTTATGTATGTAGCTAAAATGAAAAAATATATTTTTTATATAACTTTGAGCTTTTTAATCGCAACTTCAGCATCAGCTCGAAAAACAGGCTGTGAAGGAGACTGCGAAAATGGTTTTGGTAAATGGACCTATACAGACAAAACGACTTATGAAGGTAATTGGGTAGGAACACAAAAACATGGACAGGGTGTTGAAACTTGGCCCAATGGATACATTTATAAAGGTGAATTTAAAAATAGTGAATGGAGTGGTCAGGGAGTTTTAACTTTTCCAGACGGCTCTATCTACGAAGGGGAATGGGCCAACGGCTTTATGAATGGAAGAGGTAAATTTATTTGGTCTGATGGAAAAGAAAAAGTAGGAATTTGGAAAAATGGCAAAATACAAGAATAATTATGATTGATAGATATTTGAATAAATTTAAAGGACTGTTGCCTGAGCCTATTCAACAATTTGGTGGTCTTGTACTATTAACATTTATTGTAATTTTTTCTTTTGGTATTTTAAATATTTTTTTTGGTCAAGGTGAAGAACTGGTAGAAAAAATGAAAAAGGAAGAAGCAAGAATTGCCGAGGCAAACAAACTAAGCAAAATAATCTCCACACTACCATCTGGTATTTTAACTTTTTATGAAGGAAGTGATCATTACAAATTATCTAAAGAGCAATATGAAACAGTATGCAAAATAACAAAAATTATTCCCCAACGAGCTGTTATGGGTGCGAATTTAATAAATTTTAAAGCAAAGCAAATATATACTACCAATGGCAATCAAATAGCCAAAACATTTGTAAATTGGGACAAAGAAAACAGCAAGTGTATTGCTGGTTTTGTTTTAAGTGGAAGCATGAATGGTGGGGAAAAAGAGAAAATTACTGTTAGTGGAGAAGTTTTAAATTTTTTAAGCACAGGAATTGATACCAGAGTTTATTTTATTAAAAATTTTTAAAGGAGGAAAACAATAAATTGAAATAATATAAAAAGTGTATTTTATTTTTATTTCGTATAACTTATTAAAACAATATGACCAATACTGTTATCAAATGTGAGTCTGTTTACAAAATTTTTGGAGCAAATGCAGAAAAGATGCTTCAAGAAGCTAATGGAAACGTTGATGCAAAAACATTTCAAGAAAATGGATGTATAGTTGGAGTGAATAATGCTTCCTTTGAAGTTTCAAAAGGAGAAATGTTAGTTGTAATGGGTTTATCAGGCTCTGGAAAATCAACTTTATTAAGATGTATTTCAAGATTAACAGACGCAACAGGTGGAAAAATTTTTATAGAAGGTCAAGATTTACTTTCATTAAATAATAAAGAGCTAATAGATATTAGAAGAAATAAAATGGGGATGGTATTCCAAAGTTTCGCATTACTTCCACATAAAACAGTTTTAGAAAACATTGCATTTCCTCTTCAAATAAAAGGAATTGAAGATCAAGAAAGCATAAATAAAGCTATGGACATGGTTAAACTTGTTGGCCTTGATGGAAGGGAAAATTATTTTCCAAGAGAACTTTCTGGTGGGCAACAGCAAAGAGTTGGAATCGCTCGGTCTTTAGCTGTTGAACCTGATATCTGGTTTTTAGATGAACCGTTTTCAGCACTAGACCCATTAATTAGAAAAGAAATGCAAGATGAGTTTTTAAGGCTTCAAGAAAAATTACAAAAAACAATTATGTTTATTACTCATGATTTTGATGAAGCATTAAAGCTTGCCGATCGAATTGCAATTATGAAAGATGGAATAATAGAGCAGCTTGATACACCAGCAAATATTGTTTTAAATCCAGCAACTGAGTATGTCAGAAAATTTACAGAAGAAGTTCCTAGGGAAAAAGTATTAAAGATAGAAGATATTATGGATAAACCCCATAATGAAAATTTAAGTGAATTAAAAGTTTCAAAAGATGAAATAATTGAAAATGTTGCTGAAAAGATTTTAAACCAAGAAAGATCTGTTGGTGTAATAGATAAAAACAATCAAATTGTTGGAACTGTTCATCCTTCAAAAATAATTAATACTGTGTTTGGCGGAAAAAAAAATAATGATTAAAATATGGAATTATTAAAAAAATATCCAAAGTTATTTCAATGGTTATTTTTGTTGATTGTATTTTTTTCACTATGCTTTGCAATTGACGTCCCGGAAACTTACAAATTTATAAGAGGCCAAGCAGAATTTATTAAAGACCCAAATCAAAGTACCTACACACTGTTTGGTGCAGAAGTAAGATATTATGCATTTGATGTTTTTTGGAGATTACCACCTCTTTTGGGATGGTTGCCTATTTGGATAAATGACTCTTTATTTTTTTTGATGAATGAGTGGATGCCAATGGAGTTTTGGAATGAAAATACTCAATCATACAAAACTAGGCCTTTAGTTCTTCAATTAACACGAAATATAACAGCGTTTATGACATTTCTAATTGAACTAATTAGAGAAGTTATATTAGGAGGAGTTCAAACAGTTGTAGCATTTACTAGTTGGGATTGGATAGGAGCAAATCCATGGGCAAAATTACCAGGTTTACCTTGGACCATTGTTGCAGCGGGAGCAGTAATACTTGGTTATAATTTGAGTGGAAAAGGCTTAGCTTTATTTGCTGGTATAGTCATGATTTATATTTCCATATTTGGCCAATGGAAACCATCAATGCAAACTCTCTCTTTTATATTGGTTGCAGCACCACTATCTTTTATTTTTGGTTTGGGTCTAGGTATTGCAGCATTTAAAAGTAAACGAGTTGAAAAAGCTTTGTATCCAATACTTTTGGTTATGCAAACTATGCCTCAATATGCTGTATTAGTTCCTGCAATTGTTTTATTTGGTGTAGGCGATCATGCGGCTGTAATCATAACGATGGTTGTAGCAGTTCCACCAATGATATTATTAACTTTACTAGGCCTTAGAGGTATTCCTCCTGAAGTTATTGAAGCTGGTAGAATGAGTGGATGCACAAATTCTCAACTCATGTTCAAAGTATTAATTCCAACTGCAAGAAGAGATATTTTAATAGGAGTAAACCAAGTGATTATGGTGTGTTTCTCTATGGCTGTTATTTCAGCTTTCATCGGTGCGAAAGGTTTAGGGTTTAATTTGTTACTTGCGCTAAACCAATTAAATATTGGATTAGCACTTGAGGCGGGTTTGTGTATTAGTTTGATTGCAATATTATTGGATAAATTATCTTTAGCTTGGGCAAATAAACAAATCGATTATTTTGGTAATCTAACTTTTTTCGAGCAACACAAAAATAGTATTTTTTTTGGTGGTGCAGTATTAATTGGAATTATACTTGCTTTTGTGGGTTCTTTTTTCTTTAAAGAAGGTTTTAACTATCTATATGAAATTCCACACAACAAAGGAATATCAACAGCAGATTTTTGGAATAAAGGTGTTGATTGGGTTTGGGATACTTTCTTTCAAACTTTAAAAATATTTAATACCTGGTTAATTACAGAAGTTCTTCAGCCAATGAGAGCTTTATATTTAAGGATGCCAGCTGTTGCTACTTTAGTTTTAGTTATTGGTGCCGGTTATATAATCGGTGGAATACGTTCAGCTTTTGTAGTAGGTGGATTAACATTATTTATAGCACTTAGTCCTTGGTGGGATAGAGCTTTAGTAACCACTTATATGGCAACATTTGGCGTAATTATTTCTTGCGCTATTGGCTTCACAGTTGGAACTTTATGTTTTCAAAATAAATACACTACTAATTTTATGTTGGGAGTTTGTGATATTTTTCAAACTTTTCCTTCATTTGTATATTTAATTCCAGTAATGATGCTTTTTGGTGTTACTGATACATCGGTATTAATCGCAGTAATCGTCTATGCAACGATACCTGCAACAAGGTACACAATTGAAGGATTAAGAAGTGTTCCAGCTTCATTGCATGATGCCGGCTCAATGTCAGGTGTAACGAAACTACAAAGATTGATGAAAATAGAATTTCCATTAGCTTTTCCTCATATGATGCTTGGTTTAAACCAAACAATTGTATTTGCTTTATTTATGGTAATTATTGGGGCATTTATTGGAACAGAGGATTTAGGACAATATATCTTAAAAGCCCTATCTGATAAAAAGGGTGCTGGAATAGGATTAACGCTTGGTGTTTGTGTAGCTTTTATAGGTTTGGTGTTTGATCATTTAATTCGAACATGGGTAGATCAACGAAAAAAACACTTGGGCATCAACTAGGATAAATACTCGACCTCAGAAAAACGATCTGTTGGAAAAATCCAATAAAATTCTAAAGTTTCTTTTCCATTATTTTTTAAAGCATGTTTTGCATTCCCGGCTATATAAACTACATCACCTTTCTTAATTTCTTCTAGCTCACCAGACTTATTCAATATTCCACAACCATTAGTCACCACATATATCTCTGCGGGCGAATGATAATGTAGAGTTAAATCTCCTCCTGGGGCTATTTCAGCAAAACCAAGAGAAAGTCCAGAACTTTCTGTATAGTCTGCATCTATTAAGAATTTCCATCTTACACCTGGATATTTCTCAGTTGTTTGCCATTTTTGATCAGAAATTGATTTAAGATTTTTTACAAACAACATATCTTTAAAATA
Source organism: uncultured Pelagibacteraceae bacterium (assembly GCA_902512765.1). Lineage (GTDB taxonomy): Bacteria > Pseudomonadota > Alphaproteobacteria > Pelagibacterales > Pelagibacteraceae > Pelagibacter. The sequence continues at coordinate 71,703 of CABXKF010000001.1, forward strand.
ATAGTGATAAAAAATTATTTTATGTATGCCTTCATGGAATCATCTAACTCATCTAACCATTCTGTATGATGTAAAGGAGATTTATTTCCAGTAATTAGAGATTTATAACTATTATTTCTAAAAGTCATAATATCTTCATGTTTATGATGCTCCCACTCCATAAAAGTTTTATTTACTCCCTCTATATCAAAATCAGGATAATCTGTAGCCTCAATAAGTTCTTTTGTATAATCACCTTGGAACCAAATCTTTTGCTCATCGTCTTGTAACGAATCTTCTCTTTTTTTCCATTCAAGACTATTTTTTGTCATTTCATCTTTTGAAGGTAATGAAATTTTTCCAAGAATAAAATCTCTTGCATACCAAGCATGAAGATCAAATATTAAAATTTTCAAAAATTCCTGCAGATATTGATAAAAAAATTTATAATCAATCTAAAGATTGGGCAATGTCTATAGCTGAAGAGCTAAAATATGTCGGAACATTATGTGTAGAATTTTTTATTGATAGAAATGACAATTTATATGTTAATGAAATTGCTCCAAGAGTTCACAATTCTGGCCATCTCACAATTAACGCATATAACGTAAGTCAATTTGAAAACCATATTAGAGCAGTATGTGGATTAGAACAACTACCGTTAAAGAAATTATCTAATGCAACAATGGTTAATTTAATTGGAGATCAAATATCTGAATATAGAAAATTACATAAATTTAAAGAAAATGAATTCTTTTTTGATTATCTTAAAAAGGAGATTAAAGAAAAAAGAAAAATGGGTCACCTAACAACTTTAGTATAAATGTTAAAATCAATAGAAGGTAATTTTGATGATCCTAAAGTACATGAGCTGCTTACGAAGCATTTTATTGAATTAAGAGCTGCCTCACCTGAAGGGAGTGCTCACGTTTTAGATATTCCTGGATTAAAAGTTTCATCAATAAAATTTTGGAGTTTATGGCAAGAAGATATGTTGATGGGCTGTGGTGCTTTAAAGTTTTTGGATAAAGAGCATGGAGAATTCAAATCAATTAGAATTCATGATAATTTTAGAAGAATGGGAAATGGTATTAACGTAATTAATCATTTAATTAATGAAGCTAAAAGGCTAGATATTAAAAAGTTAAGTATAGAAACTGGTGCTGGTGATTTCTTCAAGCCTGCTAGAAGATTATTTAAACAATGTGGTTTTGAAATATGTGACCCATTTGCTCATTATAAAGAGGATGTAAACTCTGTTTATCTGACTAAGACCTTATAAAAAAAATCAAAATTTAATCAATTTTGTTGACAAAACCCTAATTAATCTAAACAAAGCCAGAATTACTTAATTATAAGTAATAAATTAATACAACGAAAAGTAAGAAGATAAATATGAGTCTACAAGGAAAAGTAAAATGGTTCAATCCAACTAAAGGTTTTGGTTTTATTGAAAGAGAAGACAAAGAAAAAGATGTGTTTGTACACGTTTCAGCAGTAAGAGATGCTGGTATGAACGGTTTAGATGAGGGTCAAGCTTTGACTTTCGATGTTGAAGATGGTCCTAAAGGTCCTTCAGCAGTTAACTTAAAAACTGCATAATTCACACTTCCTATTGGCTGAGATTTTTTAATTAAATTAATTTTTTAATTATTTAGCTAAATATTTCAGCCAATACCAATTAGTCAAAAAAAATTCACACTTAAAAAATTTCCTCTAAGTATTTAGCAATTTCTTTACTTTTTGGATCTTTATCTGCAAAACATTTTGTTAATGCTAATCCGTGATAACCGCCAAGAGTTGCTTTCTTTTTGCATTCTGAAGATGTTATATTAACAAATTTAACTTCAGTAAGATTTTTAAACATAGAATAATCGTCGGGACTATTAAAATTATCTTTATCATGAGTAACTATCAATGCATTTAAATTTGATAAATTTCCAAAGCCATAATTTCTAACTTCTTCCCACCAAGGCCAATCCTTTCTGTTTTTTTTTGTTCCTCCAGATCCAGGGTGAAGACCAATTGAACCCTCTATTAAATTAGGATGGATTGTTTTAAATTTAAGTGATGCCCACCCTCCCATCGAATGTCCAGCTAAAACTATATTTTCAAATCCATCTGATTTAAATTGATCAATTTTTGCTTTTATAATTTTTATTCTAAGAAAATCTTTAACTTTATGGAATAAAAGTTCTCCTTCACTATTCTTTAATGTAAGCCTCTTTTTAGAAGTTGATTTCCACATTTTATCTTGTTCAGCTTTAGACCATCCTCTTACTCCAGTACAAAGGCGGTAAATTTTAATTTGATAATTTTTTATTCTTTTATCATGTAAGTTTCTAATTACAGGCGCTACCAAATTCCATTTTTTTAAGCATTTATCTAAAGTTTGATCACCCATTCCACCATGAGTATAGATAATTAAAATAGTTTTTGATTTATCCGTAATTTTATCATCTGAATAAATATTTCCAAAATTATCAATAAATCCATTATCTTTTGAAATTTTTTTTAAATCCTTTTCAAATTTTTTATCTGCAAATGATTGACTGAATAACAGTAAACTAAAGATAATTATTACTAAAAATTTTATATGCCTTAAATTTATCATAAAGAGATTGCAAATATTGTTATATTGTTATTACAATAAATTATGGAAAAAAGACAAATAATAGACTTTAATAATCTTAAATTTGAGCCTTTTGATAATTACGGTGTTGTTGTGCCTGGTATGAGTTGGCATAAAATTAGCTATAATAGAGAAAATGGTGGTCAGGGTACATATGTTCTTAAGATGGAGCCAGGTTCAAAAAGTTTACCTCATGAGCACACTGGGTTTGAAGAATTTTTAATGTTAGATGGAGAATTAATCGATCCTGATGGTAAGATTTTTAAAAAAGGAGACTTTATATCTTTTAAGCCAGGTTCAAAACACTCATCACACACAATAAATGGTTGCTTGGTTCTAGTTTTTATGAGAGGAATTAATAAAGCAATCTAATTAAATTAATTTCAAAAATATATTATGATCGGTATCTTAGGTGGAATGGGAACGCAAGCAGGTTTGGACTTTTGTAATAAACTTGCGATTTTAAATAGAGGAAAAATTGATCAAGAGTACCCCTTATTCATTCTTTATAACAAATCAAACATACCTGGTAGACCAGAGTCTATTGGGGTACAAACTGGAAATTTATCAAATAAATCCTCAAATAATGCTAGTAAAAAGAAATATAACAATGTTTTAAAAAGTTTACTCCATGGATGTAAATTACTTGAAAAAAATGAATGTAAATTTATTGTTATTCCATGTAACACGGCTCATTATTGGTTTGATGATTTGCAAAAAAAAATTAACATTCCAATTATAAATATGCCAAAGGAAGTTTTTAAATTTACAAAAAAAAATTGTAAGAAAAATTCAAAAGTTGGCTTATTAGCTACTGAAGGAACATTAAAAACTGGTGTATACAATAAAATTTTTAATAAAGATTATAATTTAATACAACCCTCTCAAAATCTTCAAAAAAAATCTGTAAATAAAGCCATAAAATGTGTGAAAATGGGTGACGTCAAAGCTGCTGCAAAAGCAATAAAACCTGCAATTAATGAATTAATAAAAATGAAATGTAAAAAAATAATATTAGGCTGCACAGAGCTTCCAATTGCAATTTTTGCTTTTAAATCATTCAGTAATGTAAAATCATCTAAAATTTTTTTAGACCCTAATTTAATACTCGCAAATTCTGCGATGGCTAAACACAAAAGTTAATTCATGCCAATTGATAACGACAAGCCTTACGTTCTAAGAGTTGCAGAATTAATTTACTCTAAAGTAGTAAATATTAAAAAAGAAAACTCTGAAATGACTAACATTCAAGCATTTGAAGTTTTTATGACAACAAAAGATTATGATTTAATAAGTTCTGGAGAATTTCATAATCAATGGTTTTTAGAATTAAAAAAAAATGATTTTATAGACAAACAGACTGGTAAAAAAATTAACGATGAGACAATGAGACTTTTAGAGATTCAGAAAGACTCGATGGTTAAGTTTTTGATGAAAATTCCAAAACTTTATTATACAAAAAGTCACTTTCCCTTAGAAATATCTCAAAGAGCTTTTGATCATTTGTGGAGAGTTTGTGAGAGTTATGAAATGTGGTGCAAAGAAACAAAACAAAAAGAATTAATTCTTTTAAATATATTAGACTAGTTTGTTAATTTTTTTCTGACTAAAAAAGCTTTATTTTCTGCCCATTCTTTTAAATCTTTAAGAGATCTTTCATTTTCAATATCATTTTCAATGTTATCAACTGCATCTAACATGTGATTAAATGGATCTTTACCAGTCTCTTTTTTAATTGCTGTATTAGCCCCATATTGAAATCCAGCTTGTAGGATGTTACCTGATGTTACTACTGTAATTCCGGGGCCAAGCAATGCTGTAGATTGAGCGCATCCGCTTAAGACGATAAGAGTTACAAGTATTATTGATATTTTTGAAAATTTCATAAGATATATTGAAGTGATACATATTTTAAGATTCAACTCAAGATAGAATAAGTCCAATTTGAGTATAATTTAAGAGAATAAGAATAATATTCATCTATAAAACAAAAATGGTCAAAATTTTTCCGTTTATTTTTATTTTATTGTGGTCATCAGCCTTCATTACTACAAAACCAATAATAGATAACAGTGATCCATTTTCAGCACTTGCGTTTAGATTTTCAATTGTTGCTATTGGTTTTTTTTTATTTTCTATCTATTCAAGACAAAAAATTTTAATAAATAAAAAAAACTTTATTGAGTCTTTTTTTAGTGGGATTCTTTTTCATGGATTTTATTTAGGTGGGGTTTTTTATTCAATTTCAAAAGGAATGCCTACAGGAATCGCTGCTTTAATAGTTACTCTTCAGCCAATTTTAACAAATGCTCTAAGTGGGCCAATTTTAAATGAAAAAGTGTCAATTAAACGATGGATTGGGGTTTTGCTTGGGTTTGTTGGGGCAACCTTAGTTTTAGGTTTGGATATTGGTTCAGAAATTCCAATAGCTGGTTTGGTTGCAACCATAATAGCTTTAATTGCAATAACATCTTCGACTATTTGGCAAAAGAAACTTAGTAATAATTTACCTCTATCAGTAAGTAATATGTATCAAGCTATAGGTGGTTTTACTTTTCATTTATTAGTCATAATATTTTTTGTAAAACCTTATATTAATTTTTCAGAAACATTTATAATAGCAATGAGTCATCAAATATTCTTAGTATCATTTGGTGCTTTTACAATATTGATGTATTTAATTAAAAATAACTCAGCAAGTAAAACTGTTTCTATATTTTTTTTAATACCAACAACATCCGCTCTCATGGCTTGGTTGTTTTTAAACGAAAGTTTAACTAATCTAGATTTATTAGGGTTTTTAATAACCACAATAGGTGTTTACATTGCTACAAGAGATTAAAAATATTTAGATAGAATGTTTTAAACCTTACAAAGATTTAAAGCCAAACTCTAAAGAAGCATCTGTAATAGAGTGATACAAAGATTCACCAAAGCTTCTAAGAGCAAATAATCTTACTTTATCTGAATTGTCGTCTAGCATATCAACCGTGAAAGCTATTCCATTATAAGTAGAATTTATTGAATTATTTTTTTCTAAAGTATTAAAATTAAAAGGACAGCCTTTCTTTAAAACTTCTTTAGCATCCTGACCTTCTATTTCAATTATCGCTTTTGAGTGAGATAAATCAGTTACCGCAAAATCTGTTTCATTTAAATTTTGTGAAATATTTTTAAGTAAATCTTTTTTTGTTGAAACTAAAAGCCAATTTTTTGGTCCATTCCATAAAATTCTTGTATCATTATTATTTGATACATTTAATGGCTCATCTTTTAATTTTAAACCATCAATATCAACACTTTCAATTGAAACTGTAGAACTTTTATACTGAACTATTTGAAGTATTAATAAATTCTTTATCTCAGAAATTTTTAAAAGATTATCTTCATTTTTACCTTCATGATCACCAAATTGACCTGTTACATGAACATTTGCTAAAGCTGATATTAAACTCATGATCTAACCCTCTCCCCTTTTGGATCAACATAGTGCGAAGAAACTATCTCTACTGGAATTACTTTATTTTTAACTGGAGACATTACAAATAATTTTTCACCAATCATGTTTTTTCCATCTTTTAGTATTGCTAAAGAAAATGGATTATCATGTTCTACACTCCAACAAGAAGCTGAAATATAACCTAATTTTGGATTTGGTAGTGGTGCATTTGAATCTTTAACTAAATGCGATCCTTCGGGAATACTTGTTTTTTTATCTAATGGAACAACGCCTACAACCTTTTGTCTATCTTCAGCTACAAATGCTTCTCTAGTTAAAGATCTTTTTCCGATAAAATCTTTCTTTTTACTTAATAATCCTTCTAGAGAATTATCATAAGGTATTGTTCTTCCATCAAGCTCAGATCCTGCAACGTGTCCCATTTCAATTCTAAGAGTTGATAATGCCTCTGTTCCATATGGTTGAATTTTAAATTGTTGACCAACTTCCATAATTTTTTTCCACATAAAGTTTCCGTTATCAGACTCAACATTTACTTCATATGCAAGCTCACCAGAAAATGAAATTCTAAAAATTCTAGCCTTAACTCCAAACAAATCTCCCTCCATGTAACCCATAAAAGGCAATCCTTCATTTGACACATCAGAATTTGGAAATAGTTTTTGTAATAAATCTCTAGATTTAGGTCCAGCAACTGCAGCTCCTGCCCATTGCTCTGTAGTTGAAACTACATTCACATTTAATTCGGGCCATACTAGTTGTAAATAATATTCTAAATGTGAAAGAACGTTTGCAGCTTGTGCGGTAGTAGTTGTCATGTGATAATGATTTTCTGAAATTCTAGTAGTTGTTCCATCATCCATAACAATCCCATCTTCTCTTAACATCACACCATATCTTGCTTTACCAACTGGTAACTTTAACCATGCATTTGTATAAACTCTATTTAAAAGTTCTGCTGCATCTGGTCCTTTAATATCTATTTTACCTAATGTAGTTACATCACAAACGCCTACATTTGTTCTTACATTTTTTGCTTCCCTTTTTGATCCCTCAAATAAATTTTCATTTCCCTGCTTATAGTATCTAGGTCTCAACCACACACCTGCATCAACAAAAACTGCATTGTTTTTTTCATGCCAAGAGTGCATTGGTGATTTTCGTGTTGGTTTTGAGTGTTTACCAACCTCTCTTCCAACAATTGCTCCTATAGAAACTGGCGTATATGGAGGTCTAAAAGTAGTGTGACCAACATTTGGTACTACTTTATTTTCAATATTTGATACTAATTGTAAGCCATTTAAATTACTCGTCTTGCCTTGGTCAGTTGCCATACCAAGCGTTGTATATCTTTTTACATGTTCAATTGATCGATAACCCTCTTTAAGCGCTATCTCTACATCAGAAACCGCAACATCATTTTGAAAATCTAAAAATCTTTTATAATTTTTTCCCTCAGGTAATGGCACACACCAAAACTTGTCGTGAGTTGTTGATTTTTTTTCGACTACATTTGGAAATGAAATTTCATTATTATTGTTAGTAATTTTTTTTGATAACTCATGACCAGTTTCAAAAGAACTTTTCAAAGTTTCCTCTAAAGTATAAGTTCCATTTGCAGCGCCTAAAGTTGTTTCGTTTTGTTTTGATGTTCCTGGAACAAATGCATCAATATCTTCATTGAATTTTGTTTTATTTCCAGATTGTGAAGCTAAATGAATTGTTGGTGTCCAAAAACCTGAAACACATATACAATCACATTTAATATTTTCTACCGTACCAAGCTGCTCTTTATCATCTGAAATTTTTGCAATATCTGCTGATTTTACTTTTTTATAACCTTGAGCGGCGACTACCACATAAGAAAACTTAATATTAATTCCTAAATTTTTTGCTTCATCGACTACTTCCGATTGAGGATCTTTTCTTGTATCTAAAATAATTGGTTCAACACCTTTTTTTTTAAATTCAATTGCAGTTTCATAACCACTATCGTTATTCGTAAATATTAAAGGATTTCTTCCGACTAATACTCCATAAACTTTAAGGTATTCTTTTGCTGCTGATGAAAGCATTACTCCTGGTGTATCATTGTTTCCAAAAACAATTGGTCTTTCAATTGATCCTGAAGAAATTAAAACCTCTTTTGCTCTAATGTACCAAAGTCTTTGTTTTGGATGGTATTTTTTTGTCTGTGGAAGGTGATCACTAATTCTTTCAGACATTACCAGCATGTTATGATCATAATATCCAAAAACCTGTGATCTGTTTTTAACAACAACGTTAGGCATTTCTTTAAGTTCTGAAATTATTCCATCAGCCCACTCTTTGCCTGATTGATTTCCTATATTAGCATCACTAGTTAATAAAGTTCCTCCATGTCTAGCTTTATCTTCAGCTAAAATAACTCTTGCTCCATTTTTTGCTGCAGCGTATGCACTCGCTAAACCTGATGGGCCTGAACCAGCTATTAATAAATCACAATATTCATATTTATGTTCATATCTCTCTTTATCATGTTTAGTAGATGCAACACCAAGACCTGCTGCTTTTCTAATAAATGGTTCATAAACTTTGTACCAAAAGCTTTTCGGCCACATAAAAGTTTTGTAATAAAACCCAGCAGGTAAAAACATTTTAAAGAAATTATTTATTGCTCCAATATCAAAGTTTACACTTGGCCAGCAATTTACACTTGTTGCCTCTAACCCTTCAAAAAGCTCTTGTTCTGTGGCTTTAATATTAGGTTCAGTTTCACCATTTCTATATAATTGAACAATTGCATAAGGTTCATCAACTCCTGCACCAAAAAAACCTCTTGGCCTATGGTATTTAAAGCTTCTACCGATTAAATGAACACCATTAGCTATTAAAGCTGAGGCTAAAGTGTCTCCCTCATAACCATAATAAGTTTTACCATTAAACTTAAAAGATAATTTCTTATCTCTATTTATTAAACCAACATCTGATAATCGATAACTTTGATCCATTATGAATTATCCTCATTAGCTTTTAGTGTTCTAAATATTTCATGAGTTGCAGTATCTCTTTCAACTTTTATCCATTGTCTGCACCCTGATAAATGTTGCCATAACTCTAAATGTTTTCCTCTTAAACTTTTTCTATTATAGACAAAGTTATTCCAATCTTGATCTGTTACCTCTTTATTAAGTTCTGGTCTTTTAACAGTTGCATCACCACCATAAGAAAATTCATTTTGTGATCTCATTCCACAGTGTGGACATTTAATATGAAGCATTTATGAAATCCAAGTTTTTGTTCCAAGTCCTTTTTCATCAAGTAAGTGACCTGTGTTAAATCTATTTAAACTATAACCAGCATTTAATTTATGAACTCTGTCTTGAGCAATTGTATGAGCGAATGTCCAACCCGATGCAGGAGTTGCTTTAAATCCACCGTAGCACCATCCACAATTTAAATATAAACCTTCAATATGTGTTTTATCAATTATTGGAGAACCATCCATAGACATATCCATTATTCCACCCCAAGTTCTCAACATTTTTAATTTACTTAAGAACGGCATCATTGCTATTCCTTCTGTTAACACATGTTGTAAAGTTGGTAGGTTACCTCTTTGTGCATAACTATTATATCCATCAAGATCTCCACCCATTACCATTTCACCTTTGTCAGATTGACTAATATAAAAGTGTCCAGCTCCAAAAGT
>CABXKF010000002.1 GCA_902512765.1 uncultured Pelagibacteraceae bacterium
TATGTATCGAATTAATAAGAAATTCTTAAAATCCTCTCATCATATAACTGAACTAAAATTATGCTCTATAAGACTTCATGATAATTTTAAATTTCCCTGGTTGATATTAATACCCAAGAGAAAAAATGTAACAGATATAAGTGAACTTAATTCTAAAGATCAGATGTTACTTATGAGTGAAATTGTTTTGGTAAGTAGGCTTATGAAGAAACTATTTAAAACATCAAAACTTAATGTAGAAAAAATAGGCAATATAGTTCCACAATTACACATTCATATTATCTCTAGAAAAAAAACTGATAGTTCTTGGCCGTTATCTGTATGGGCTGTTAAAGGAAAAAAATATTCAGCAAAAAACTTAAAAGATGTTTTAAATAAAATTAGATCAGCTTTTAAATAAAAAGAGGTGACTTCAGTCTCCCTCCATCACCTCGTAAATAAATTTATATGATTCTTTGTCTTTTATTAAGCACGTTTTGATTGAATTTTTATAGAATTGTATAACTTTTATTCTATGATCTTTTCACAGAATTTTGATGCAAATTGAGTATCTTCAATTATTTGTTCTGGTTTTTGATTAAATACATTATCCAATTCATCATCAGAAAACCTTTCACTTAATTTATTAACTGTGCATTCGCAATAGGCTTTGGCTTTGTCTGTACCTAGATACTGTTTAGAGTTCTGGTAGCAACCAATATACATCTGTTGCCCATTTTGTTCGCTAAAAGCATGACTTTTAAAGGGTATTAATAAGAATAGAATTAAAATTAGGCTATATTTTTTGATCATATTCACCAACTCTCCCAGTTTTTTGGAGTAAATCATCAATAAATTCAAAGATTTTTTTCTTCCTAATATCTGATGTTGGGCTTTCAGTTACAATCACTAGTGATGGTTTGTTTGAAGATGCTCTAATCAGCCCCCAAGAACCATCATCAAAAGAAAATCTTACCCCGTTTACTGTTAATACTTCCGTTATTATTTGATCATCAATTTTAATTTTGTTATTCTTTATTTCCTCAACTTGTTTAACTAATTCTTCAACTACTTGGTATTTTTCTTCATCTTTACAGAAAGGAGCCATAGTAGGGGTTTGATATGTATTAGGTAATTCGTTAATGATTTCACTCATCATTTTGTTTTGATTATCTAATAAATGGCACACATGAATTGCTGAATTAATTCCATCATCATAACCATAGCCTAAAGGTTGATTAAAAAAGAAATGACCACTCTTTTCAAATCCTGCTAGTGCTTTTTCTGTGTTTACTTTTCTTTTAATGTGAGAATGACCAGTTTTCCAATAAATAGTTTCACAATTATTTTTTAATAGAACATCATCCTTTGAGTATAATCCTGTTGATTTTACATCTACAACAAATTTTGAATTTTTATGTTTTGTAGATAAATTTCTTGCAATTAATAAGCCAATTTTATCAGAAAATATTTCATTTCCTTTGTTGTCAATAACACCAACTCTATCTCCATCACCATCAAAACCAAAACCTATATCTGCATTATTGTCTTTCACGGCTTTAGCAATTTCATGAAGCATTTCTAAATCTTCTGGATTAGGATTGTATTTAGGAAAAGTCCAATCTAATTCACAATCAAGCTCTATAACTTCACAACCAATTCCTTTTAAAATATCAGGAGCAAAAACTCCGGCAGTACCATTTCCACAAGCAACAACTGCTTTTAATTTTTTATTGATCTTATTACCGTTTATTAAGTCATCTTTATAAACTTGTTGAAAATTTTCTATTTGCTTTTCAGATCCAGCTCCATTTGAGAATTTTTCATTCAAAGTTAAATCTTTTAATTCTTTCATTTCTTCAGGAGCATGAGTTAAACCTTTTTTGATACCCATTTTTACACCGGTCCAACCATTTTCATTATGACTTGCTGTAACCATAGCAACAGCATCTGCATCTAAATTAAATTGTGCAAAATAAACCATTGGTGATAACGATAATCCTACGTCTTCGATGTGACATCCGGTTGAGATTAAACCTTTTTTAAGAGCACTTTTTATTTCTTCACTATAAGATCTATAATCGTGTCCAACAATTATTCTTGGATTCTCTTTTTGGGTATGAATTTTTATTTGTGTACCTAAACCTTTCCCAAGATTCGTGATTCCTTCTCTGCTAATATCTTTTTCATACAACCAACGAGCGTCATATTCTCTAAAGCCATAAGGATCTATTTTTATTTTTTCAGACATTTGTTAATTACTTACTATTTTTTAAATTTTTTTATTGATATTTTTTTTGTTGCGTTCTATAAATGTTCTGTTGATTAATTGTTTATATAGTATATCAACATAAAACGCATACAACATCTAGTTGTTTTCGTCACAATAACAAAATATAGTAATATTTATGAATAAGATTCTATCACAGGCCCTAAAGAAAGCTGTCTCTGAATATAGCCCAGAAGTAAAAGAAGTATCAAAAGGAAATAGACCTGATCTTTTTTCTTTAAGTACTGAAACTGAACTTTTTCAAAATGATAAGGGAATTATAATTAAGATCGATCGATCTAAAGATGCAAACTTAACAGACTTTGGCAAGGCAACATTGAAAGACAGATATCTTGGTCATAACGAATCTTTTCAAGATTTATTCGCCCGTGTTGCAAGTTCATATGCTGATGATAATTTACATGCACAAAGAATTTATAATTACATAAGCAACCTTTGGTTTATGCCAGCAACACCTGTTCTATCAAATGGCGGAACTAAAAGAGGATTACCTATTTCATGTTTTTTAAATGAGGCATCAGATAGTTTGGGAGGAATTCTTGATCTTTGGAGTGAAAACGTTTGGTTAGCTGCAAAAGGTGGTGGTATAGGAAGTTACTGGGGTAATCTTAGATCTATCGGTGAAAAAATTGGTAAGGTTGGAAAAACCTCTGGAATAATTCCTTTTATAAAAGTTATGGATTCTTTAACAATGGCAATTAGTCAAGGTTCTTTAAGAAGAGGATCAGCTGCTTGTTATTTGCCAGTCGACCATCCTGAAATTGAAGAATTTATTGAAATGAGAAGACCTACAGGTGGAGATCCAAATAGAAAAGCATTAAATTTACACCACGGTGTTTTACTTTCAGATGCATTTATGAGAGCTGTAGAAAATGATGAGCAGTGGGGATTAAAAAGTCCTGCAGACGGTACTGTTCAACAAACAATTTCTGCAAGAAATTTATGGATAAGATTATTAACTGCAAGAATTGAAACAGGTGAGCCTTATATAATTTATATCGATACAGTGAATAGATTAATTCCACAGCATCACAAACTTGCTAACTTAACGGTTAAGACATCAAATCTATGTAGTGAAATAACTTTACCTACTGGAATTGATAAAGATGGGAGAGATAGAACCGCTGTATGTTGTTTATCTTCATTAAACTTAGAAAAGTACGAAGAGTGGAAAGATGATCCAGACATGATCAGTGATGTAATGAGATTCTTAGATAATGTTCTAAGTGATTTTATAAAAAAAGCTCCTGATCAATTTAAAGATGCAAAATATTCTGCAGAAAGAGAAAGAAGTGTTGGATTAGGTGTAATGGGCTTTCATTCTTTTTTACAAAAAAACAGAATTCCACTTGAGTCAGTGATGGCAAAATCTTGGAATAAAAAAATATTTAAACAAATTGATGAACAAGTTAATAAAGCTTCAAAAGATTTAGCAGAAGAAAGAGGGGCTTGTCCTGATGCTGCGGAGTATGGATATCAAGAGAGATTTTCAAATAAAACAGCAATTGCACCAACTGCTTCAATCTCAATTATTTGTGGTGGAGCATCACCAGGGGTAGAGCCGATTGCAGCTAACAGTTATACCCATAAAACTTTGTCAGGTTCATTCAATGTTAGAAATAGATATTTAGAAGAAATCCTTGAAGGGCATGGAAAAAATGATGATGAAACTTGGTCTACGATCACAACAAATCAAGGTTCCGTATCTCATTTAGATTTTTTAACTGATCTGGAGAAAGATGTTTTTAAAACTGCATTTGAACTAAATCAGAAGTGGATTATTGAATTAAGTGGAGATAGAACTCCATTTATATCCCAGGCTCAGTCAGTAAATTTATTTTTACCAGCTGATGTTCATAAAAAAGAATTACACAAAATTCATTTTGATGCTTGGAAGAAAGGCTTAAAGAGTCTTTATTACTGTAGATCAAAATCAATTCAAAGAGCTGAAAATATCAATGATGCAAAATCAACAGATGTTTTAGCCAACGTTTATAAAAACAAACAAACTAAATCTGAAGAACCAGAATACGAGGAGTGCCTATCATGTCAGTAGCAGAAAAAATTAAGACACCAAGCAATGAAATAATCCAACCAAAAAAAATGGGTTTATTAGTTGAAAACCCAGTTTACAAACCTTTCAGATATCCATGGTGTTATGATGCGTGGTTAACACAACAAAGAATTCATTGGTTACCGGAAGAAGTGCCATTAGGTGACGATGTTAGGGATTGGCAAAAAAATTTAACCCAATCAGAAAAAAACTTATTAACTCAAATATTTAGATTTTTTACTCAAGCAGACGTTGAGGTTAGCAATTGTTATCTAAGACACTACACAACAGTATTTAAACCAACAGAAGTTTTAATGATGATGACAGCTTTTGCATCAATGGAGACTGTCCATGTAGCAGCTTACTCTCATTTGTTAGATACTATTGGAATGCCCGAGTCAGAATACTCTGCTTTCATGAAATACAAAGAGATGAAAGATAAATATGATTACATGCAAGGTTTCAATGTAAATTCTAAAGAAGATATTGCAAAAACAGTTGCTGTATTTAGTGCTTTCACTGAAGGACTTCAGTTGTTTGCAAGTTTTGCAATCCTTTTGAATTTTCCAAGACATAATAAGATGAAGGGTATGGGTCAGATTGTTACTTGGTCCGTTAGAGACGAAACTCTCCATTGTAATTCTATGATTAGAGTTTTTAAAGAATTCATAAATGAGAACCCAGAAATATGGACTCCAAAACTTAAAAAAGAGCTTTATGAAGCGTGTAGAACTATTATTGAACACGAAGATGCTTTCATAGATCTTGCGTTTGAAATGGGTCCAATGGAAGGTTTAACTGCTCAAGAAGTTAAAGATTACATTAGATTTATAGCTAACAGAAGACTTACTCAATTAGGTCTAGAGCCAATTTATGATGTACAAAAAAATCCTTTAACTTGGTTAGACACAATGTTGAATGCTGTTGAGCACATGAACTTTTTTGAAGGTCGTGCAACAGAATATTCTAAGGCATCAACACAGGGTACATGGGTAGAAGCATTTAGTTAATTTTGGAATATAAAAAATATTACCGAAAAACCAGTTTAAAACAAAAAGGGGTAGGTTCTTTTTTTTTAGATGAGGTGCTTAAAAAAAAACCTAAATGTTTTTTAGAGATAGGTGTATTTCATGGTGTAACTGCCAGAAATGTTTGTGAACTTTTGTTTAAAATACATGGAAACAATTTTAATTATATTGGCTTAGATTTATTTGAGGAAAGTGATGAAAATAAAAATGAGGTTATACCAAATACCACTTTTTCATCAAACCCAATAAAAAGATTTTATTACAAATATATTAAAAGACAAAATCCCTATAGCTTAGAAGCTGTCAAAGATTTATTAAAAAAATTTACAAACAATATTCATTTAATTAAAGGAAATTCTAATAAGATATTAAATAAAATAGATATGTCAAAAATTGATTATGTTTTTTTAGATGGCGGACATGAGTATAACACAGTCCTTAATGATCTTAATTGTTGTTTTGATGTAATAAGCAATAATGGAACAGTTTTATGTGATGATTATGATCTAAAACAAGCTCCTGGTGTTAAGAAAGCAATCGATGAATTTATAAAAAAGAATAACTTTAATTGCTCAATTATATGCAATGGCAGATTTGCTAAAATAGAAAAAAATTAAAATTATCTATAATTTAATTCCATAACTTTTCGATGCTTGCTACCTTTATACTTAGCAAGTGGTCGAATAAGTTTATTTGCTGCATGCTGTTCCATAATGTGAGCAGACCAACCTGTAATTCTTGAAATTACAAATATTGGTGTAAAGAAATCAGTATCAAATCCCATTAAATGGTAAGTAGGACCAGTTGGGTAATCTACATTTGGATGGATATTCTTTTTCTTAATCATCACTTTTTCAACAATGTCATAGATTTTTTCAAAAGTTTTATCCTTTTTAATTTTAGCAACTTTTCCAAAGTATTCTCTCATAGTGGGAACTCTAGAATCTCCAGATTTATAAACTCTATGACCAAACCCCATTACCACATCTTTGTTTTTTAAAGCATCATTTATCCATTTTAATGCATTTTCGGGTTTTTTAATTTTTTTCATCATGTGCATTACTTCTTCATTTGCACCACCATGTAGGGGCCCTTTTAAACTTGCTATGGCTCCAGTTATAGCTCCATGAATATCAGACAAACTGCTAGTAA
This sequence comes from uncultured Pelagibacteraceae bacterium, assembly GCA_902512765.1. Classification (GTDB taxonomy): domain Bacteria; phylum Pseudomonadota; class Alphaproteobacteria; order Pelagibacterales; family Pelagibacteraceae; genus Pelagibacter. The sequence continues at coordinate 6,503 of CABXKF010000002.1, forward strand.
TGGTTCTTGCGGTAAAAGTTGAAACATTAAAGCTATGTTCAGCATACAAAATTAGAGATACATCAAAAGCTTTAACAATTTCTTTTTGAGGAACTTTACCAAAACACATATTAAAAAAGTTTTCAGCAAAACTTAATTCTTTTTTAGGTTTAATAATTTTTTTGCCATTTCTTACTCTGTAGAAAGCAGCTAATGCAGTAGGTGTTTTTGCAAAAATTCTTAGAGCTTTTCTCATATTAGCTTCTGGTGAGGAGTCTGTTGTTTCATTATCCTCTAAACCCATCACGCTAACAGCTGTCCTTGCTACATCCATAGGGTGAGATTTTTTGGGCATATGTTTAATTATCTCATATAAGTTTTTTGATAAGTCTCTGTTGTTTTTTTCTTCTTTTTCAAAATGTTTTAACTGAATTGAATTTGGAAGATCTTTATTTAAAATTAAATAAGCAACTTCTTCAAACCTACAATACTCACATAAATCTTGAGCAGCATAACCTCTATAAGTTAGAGAGTTTATTTCAGGCATTACTTTTGAAACTTCTGTTTCATCAACCACAATCCCTAATAAACCTTTTTTAATTTCATCACTCATTATTCATGTCCTTCCGTACTAAAGTTATAAATCTTTTCATCAAGAGAGTTGTATTTCTCATATTCAACTAACTCATAAAGTCTTTTTCTAGTTTGCATTTTATCAATAATATTGTTCTGATGTCCATTTGCATAAATGTCTTTTAAGCCGTCTTCTACATTTTTCATGGCTAATCTTTGTGTAGTAACTGGATAAATCACAATATTATAACCAAAATTCTCTAATTCTTTGTAATTGAAAAGTTTTGATTTACCGAATTCAGTCATATTAGCTAACAAATAACATGAAAGTTCCTTTCTAACTTTTTCAAAATCTTTTTCGTCATGTAAGGCCTCTGGAAAGATAATTTCAGCACCAGCATCAATGTATGCTTTGCATCTATCAATCATTTTATCAATTCCCTCAACTCCTTTTGCATCTGATCTTGCAATAATCTTAAAATTACTATCTTTTTTTGCAGCAACACATTCTTTAATTTTATCAACCATGGCTTCTGTTGAAATTAATTCTTTATTATCAAGATGCCCACATCTTTTCCGTTCAACTTGATCCTCTAGATGAACAGCTGTAATCCCAAACTCTTCAAACGTTTCAATTGTTTCTTTGCAAGATTTAAACCCCGTATCTATATCTACAATAGTTGGCAAATTAGTAACCCTTGAAATCAAATAAGATCTAGTGCTTACATCTTGTAATGTCGTTAAACCAATATCTGGAAAGCCAAGATCATTAGCCATTACTCCACCAGAAACATACACTGCGTCATAACCTATTTCTTCAATCAGTTTTGCTGTTAATGGATTATATGCGCCTGGAACTCTTAATATTTTATTTGATTTTAATTTTTCAACAAAATCTATTCTTTTTTGACTTGGTTCTTTGTCAACAAAATGCACTAAAATATTCCTTTTTTTAAATTTCTTTTTAAATCATTTCTTTTAATTTCTATATTTAATTTATCCAATTGACCTGATCTTAAATGTTTTAAGTTTTGAACAGTTTTTAAGAAACGATCACTTTCTTTCTTATTAAGAATACCATCTGTAAGTGTTAAAAACTTATTAATATAATTTTGTCTTTTAAATGGTCTCGCTCCATATGGGTGGGCATCTGCTCTATCAAGTTGTTCACTAATTTTTTTACCATTATTTAAAGTTACAACTACCTTAGCACCAAAAGATTTTTTCATTGGATTTGGATCGTGATATTTTTTAGTCCATTTCTTGTCTTCGTAAGTAGTAATTGATTTCCAAATTTTAATAGTACTTTTTTTATTTGCTCTAGCCTTTGTGTAAGATTTTACATGATGCCAATCTCCATCCTCTAATGCCACAGCAAAAATATACATAATAGAGTGATCAAGTGTTTCTCTGCTTGCATTAGGATCCATTTTTTGAGGATCGTTTGCTCCTGTGCCAATTACAAAATGAGTATGGTGACTAGTAAATATATCAATCTTCTTTATTTGATTTAAGTTAGGTATTTTATTTTTAAGTTTCTTAGCTAAATCAATTAAAGCTTGTGATTGATATTCTGCTGAATATTCTTTTGTATAAGTCTCGAGTATAGCTTTTTTAATTTCCCCTTTTTTAGGAAGTGGCACTTTATAATTAGCTTTTTTTCCATCTAATATTCTTGCTATAACGCTATCTTCACCCTCATATATTGGACTAGGTGCACCTTCACCACGCATAACTCTGTCAACGGCTTCGATAGCAAGCTTGCCTGCATGAGCTGGCGCATATGCTTTCCAACTTGAAATTTCACCTTTTCTTGATTGTCTAGTTGAAACAGTAGTATGTAAAGCTTGTTGAACTGCTTGATAAATTGTTTTGGTATTTAGTTTTAGCATTGATCCTAATCCAGCAGCAACACTTGGACCTAAATGGGCAATGTGATCTACTTTATGTTTGTGCAAACAAATTCCTTTAACTAAATTTACTTGAACTTCATATGCAGTAATAATTCCACGTAATAAATCTAATCCACTAATTTTATTTTGTTGAGCAACTGCTAAAAGCGGGGGGATATTATCTCCTGGATGACTGTAGTCAGCTGCTAAAAAAGTATCATGAAAATCAAGCTCTCTAACAGCAGTTCCGTTTGACCATGCAGCCCATTCACAATCAAATTTAAGTTTCGAATTCACACCAAATAAAGTAGCTCCATTTTTTCTTGAGTGTTTTAACGCCATTTCTCTTGAAGAGATTACAGGCTTTCTGTTTAAAGAAGCTATTGCAACAGAAGCGTTATCAATAATCCTATTGATTACCATTTCTATTGCGTCTTTGTTTAATTTCGCATTATCACTTGCGATTTCAGCTATTTTCCAAGCAAGCTGTTTTTTCTTGGGAAGATTGATTTTAGATGGATAAACTTTAACTGTATGTAATAACAAAATAACTCCTTAATAGTAATTTTGTTTTAATAGCTAAAAAAAATTAATCAACGTTAAAGATATTTTGTTATAATTTTTTCAATACCAGTAAAGTCTTTTATTAGGTGATTATGATATATTTCGGTTGTATTTTTTTCTGTATATCCATTTTCTAATAAAATAACAGGTATCTCAGCAGCTTTAGCTGCATTTGCATCAGTTTCACTGTCACCAATCATAATAGTTTTCTTCAAATCTCCATCTAATATTTCAACCACATTTGTTAGGTGTCTGGGGTCTGGCTTACAATAATCAAAAGTATCTGATCCTGCGACATATTCAAAAAAATCATAAATACCAATCTTCTTCAAAAGATCATTAGATAGATACTCTTGTTTGTTTGTGCAAACAGCCATAGATATATTTTGTTCTTTGCACCATATTAAAAAATTCTTTACTCCTGTAACTAAAGTACTTTCGTTAACAATATTTTTACCATAGAAATTTACAAACTCTTTGACCATTTCATCTTTAATTTTTTCATCTAAAACTTTACTAAATTCTTTTTTTGCTTGTCCCCATATAGATCTTCCAATTAAAGCCCCAGCACCTTTGCCAACTAAATTTCTAATATCTTCTGTTGATTTAGTAGGGTAGCCAAATTTTCTCATTACATGATTGTGAGCTAACATCAAATCTGGCGCTGTATCTACAAGGGTTCCATCTAAATCAAATAAAATTGTGAATTTTTGCTTCATTTTTAAAAGTTTTTTAAAGAAATATTATGTGAATTAATTAAGACTTATTCTTAATATAAAGCATTTTAAAATGAAAGAATTAAATTTACAAAATTCACAAACTAAACTTCGTGGCAGATTTTTAAAAAATGGTGTCAAAATGACTGGACCAGAAACAATTTTCTTTTCACATGATACTAAAATTGGAAAGAATGTAACCATTGAGCCTTATGTTGTAATAGGAAAAAAAGTAAAGATAGGAAACAACGTTATTATAAAATCATTTTCACATTTAGAGTCTTGTAAAATAGAAAATAAAGTTGAAATTGGACCTTATGCAAGAATAAGACCCAATACGATTTTAAAAGAAGGATCTAAAATCGGAAACTTTGTTGAAGTCAAAAAAAGTACAATTGGAAAAAAATCAAAAGTAAATCATTTGTCTTATATTGGAGATAGTGAAATTGGAAAATCAGTAAATATTGGAGCTGGAACAATTACTTGTAATTATGATGGAGTTAAAAAAAGTAAAACAAAAATTAAAGATAATGTATTTATAGGATCTAATTCATCATTAGTTGCTCCAATTACAATTGACAAACAAAGTGTGGTTGGTGCTGGGTCTGTGATTACAAAAAATGTAGGAAAAAAATCTTTAGCTTTAACAAGAGCAAAACATACTGAATTAAAAAATTATAAAAGAAAATAAATTATGTGCGGAATAATAGGTATTTCTAGCAACAAATCTGTATCAAGCAGCATCATTAATTCTCTTAAAAAATTAGAATATAGAGGTTATGACTCTGCTGGAATCGCAACTTTATCTCAAGGTTTCATTAATGAAGTTAAATCTGAAGGTAGAGTAGAAAATTTAGAAAATAATTTTGATTTAAAAAACCTTTCAGGAAATATAGGTATTGGCCATGTGAGATGGGCAACTCATGGTGTACCAAATAGTGTTAATGCTCACCCACACTCATCAGAAAATGTTTCAGTAGTCCATAACGGAATTATAGAGAATTCTACATTGCTAAAAAAATATTTACTAAGCAAAGGTCATAAATTTAAATCTCAAACAGATACAGAGGTTATTGTGCATTTAATCACAGAAAATTTAAAAATATCTGAATTAAAAGACGCAATTACTAAAACTTTGAAACAACTTCATGGAAGCTTTGCTTTAGGAATTATATTTAAAGATATGCCTGATTTAATAATTGGAGCAAGAAGAGGTTCTCCTTTAGCTGTTGGGTATGGACCTAGTGAAAATTATCTTGGATCAGACTCTTATGCCCTTAAATCAATGACAAACAAAATAACTTACTTGGATGATGGTGAATTTTGTTTTGTAAAAAAAGATGAAGTTCATTTTTTTAATGAAGAGGGAACAAAGATTAACAAAAAAGTTTTAGAACTTTCTTCAGATCAGCAAAATTATGACAAGGGTGATTATAAGCATTTTATGGCTAAAGAAATTGAGGAGCAGCCTCAAACCTTGAAAACTGGTATCAAGGAATATCTGGATAATATGAATAATGACATCAATATTTACAATTTCCCATGGAAAATAGATGAAATTAAATCAATCATGCTAATTGGCTGTGGAACAGCATATCATTCCTGTCTGATGGCTAAATATTGGTTTGAAGAATTAACAACTTTAGATGTTAACATTGATATCGCATCGGAGTTTAGATATCGAAAAAATAGATTTAAAAATGATACTTTATATATCTTTGTTTCTCAGTCGGGTGAAACCGCAGATACTTATGCAGCTTTAGACTTATGTAATAAAAATAAGATGAAAACATGTGCTGTTGTAAATGTAATTGAAAGCTCAATAGCAAGAGATTCAAATTTTGTATTACCTATTCATTGTGGGCCAGAAATTGGTGTAGCTTCAACAAAAGCGTTTCTAGGTCAAATACTTGTTTTATATATTTTATCGTTAAAATTATCATCATTAAGAAATGAAATTGATAACAAAGATTACAAAGAAAAAATCAAAGATCTTAAAAATCTTCCAAACTTAATTGAACAAACATTATTAATTGATAATGATGTCCAGGCTATTGCATCAACATTTAACGAAGCTAAAGGATCAATGTTTTTAGGAAGAGGTTTCTCTTACCCAATTGCATTAGAAGGTGCGTTAAAACTAAAAGAATTATCTTACGTTCACGCTGAAGGATATCCTGCTGGTGAAATGAAACATGGACCCTTAGCATTAATTGAAGAGGGTATGCCAGTTGTGGTTTTAGCCCCGAGAGATAATTATTATAAAAAAACGATTTCAAATATGCAAGAAGTTGTAGCAAGAGGTGCAAAAGTTTTATTGATTACAAATAAAAGTAAAGATGAAATTGTCTCTGAAAATATTTGGGAAACTATTGAGGTTGAAACTACTAATGATGACTTGCTCCCATTTCTTTTAACTATCCCACTTCAAAAACTTGCTTATTATTCAGCTCTTAAAAAAGGTTATGATATAGATAAGCCAAGAAATTTAGCAAAATCTGTAACCGTGGAGTAGTTTTTAACAGAGAGTTACTCAATTAAATATGCAGATAATCTATGTTCACGCAGCACTTGCGCTTTTAGCGATACCGCTTGGTTTATATATTTTTATAAATAAAAAAGGGACAAAGCATCACAAAATACTTGGCCGTATCTGGGTGATTGTTTTGATAATCGTTTCTCTAACAGCATTATTCATTCAAACAATTAACCCAGGACAATATTCATTTATCCATCTTTTAATACCTTACACCATAGGTTCATTAATTTATTCTATTTGGAACATAAAGAAATTTAAGAAGACTAAAATAGAAAGATATAAAATTAAACACATGCATTCAATGATTGGTGTGTATATTGGAGCACTTTTAATTGCTGGTGCATTTACTTTAATGCCTGGAAGATTATTTCATGAGATTATATTTGGTTAAAATTAAAGAAATTAATAAAATTTAACTCTGTAGTCAAAACCAGCCAGTAACAGTTGAATAAAGTCTAAACTCTGTTAAACAATCCTTAGTTGAATATGAAAAATTGGAAAAAAAATAGCTGGAGAAAATATCCTGTAAAACACATTCCTGAATATCCCAATAAAAAGGATTTAGAGATGGTTTTGGATAAAATTGGAACGTTTCCACCATTGGTGTTTGCAGGTGAGACAAGACATTTAAAAGATCAGCTTTCTGATGTAGTGGATGGTAAAGCATTTTTACTTCAAGGAGGAGACTGCGCAGAAAGTTTTGCAGAATTTAATCCAGACAATATTAGAGACACATTTAAACTAATGTTACAAATGTCATTAGTTTTAACTTATTCTGCATCATTACCAGTTGTAAAAGTTGGAAGAATAGCTGGTCAATTTTCAAAACCTAGAAGTTCACCAGTTGAGTCTAAGGATGGTATAGAGCTTCCAAGCTATTTAGGTGATAATATTAATGGAATGGAATTTAATGAAAAGTCGAGAGTTCCTGATCCAAAAAGATTATTCAAAGCTTATTCTCAATCAACTGCAACATTAAATCTAATCAGAGCTTTTTGTCATGGTGGTTTTGCTGATTTACAAAATGTTCATAATTGGAATGTAGGATTTATTAAAAATAGTCCAGCATTAAAGAGATTTAAAGATTTAGAAGATAAAATAGCTGATGCATTAGCATTTATGGGTGCATGTGGAATAAACTCTGACTTTAATAGAAGATTAAAGACGGTTAATTTTTGGACTTCACATGAAGCATTGTTATTACCCTTTGAAGAAACAATGACTAGAACAGACTCTACGACTGGAGAAAATCATGACACCTCAGCTCATTTCGTTTGGATTGGAGATAGAACCAGACAACTCGATGGAGGACACGTTGAATTTTGTAGAGGAATTGAAAATCCAATTGGAATTAAATGTGGGCCAACTTTAAAACCAGAAGATTTAATAAATCTTTGTAATAAAATTAATCCAAGTAATGAAAAAGGAAAAATTACTTTAATATCAAGATTTGGTGCAGATAATGTTTCAAAACATTTACCTAAATTAATAAGAGCAATTAAAAAAGAGGGTTTAAATGTAATTTGGTCGTGTGATCCTTGTCATGGTAACACAGTTAAAGCTGCTACAGGATTTAAGACAAGACCTTTTAATAGCGTTTTAAACGAAGTTAAAAATGTATTTGCTTGTCATCAAAGTGAAGGAAGTTATGCGGGAGGCTTACATATAGAAATGACCGGCCAAAATGTTACTGAATGTATTGGTGGAGCTCAAAAAATATCAGAAAAAGATTTATCATCTAGATATCACACCCATTGCGACCCGAGACTTAATGCAAATCAAGCCTTAGAATTAGCTTTTTTAATTTCTGATGAGATTAAAAAGAATAGCTCATATTCTAAAAATGCAGACAGAGCGGCATCTTAAAACATTGTAAAAGATACCAACTAATAATATTTTAAGATTATGAATGCCTCAGAAAAAGTAAATTTTATATCTAATTGGATAAAAGATTACGCCAACAATATGCCAAGTAAGGCACAATCATTGGTTATTGGAATCTCTGGTGGGATAGACTCTTCTGTTTCAAGCACCTTAAGTGCAATGACTGGATTAAAAACAATTGTATTATCAATGCCAATTAAACAAAAATCTCATCAACATGATTTAAGTTTAAAACATCAAGAGTGGCTGGTTAAGAAATTTGATAATGTTGAAGCACACACAGTGAACCTAGATGAATTATTTTCTGCTTTTTATTCTAGTTTATCTAAATTTGATAACGAGCACGGGATGGCAAATTCTAGAGCAAGATTAAGAATGACTACTCTTTATCAAGTAGCTGCAGCAAACAAAGGTATAGTTGTTGGCACGGGAAATAAGATAGAGGATTTTGGTGTTGGGTTTTATACAAAGTATGGTGATGGTGGAGTTGATATTTCTCCAATAGCAGATTGTAATAAAACAGAAGTTTGGGAGTTAGGAAAAGAGCTTGGAATTTTAGAAGAAATAATTGAGGCAGCTCCTACAGACGGACTATGGGATGATGGTCGAACAGATGAAGGTCAACTTGGTTTAAAATATCATGAATTAGAAGAAGCTATGGATAACCCAAACTCACCTAATAGAGCTAAATACGAAACAATAAGAAAACAAAATTTGCATAAAATGGAGCCCATTCCAGTTTGCAAAATTCCAAATTAATCAAATAGATTCACAAATCTATAAATTAAGTATATTTCTAAAATGATGAATAAAGATATTTTTTTAACAAATAATCTAAGTAACAAAAAAGAAAAATTTGTTCCAATAGATGAAAAAAAAGTAGGCATGTATGTTTGCGGCCCTACAGTTTATGATGACCCCCATATTGGTAATGCTAGACCTATAGTTATCTTTGATATTCTTTTTAAAATACTCAAGAGTAAATTTCCTTCAGTGACTTATGTAAGAAATATTACAGATGTTGATGATAAAATAATTAAATCATCAAATGATAAAAAAATATCGATCTCAGATTTAACTGAAACTGTAATCAAAAGTTTTGATGAAGATTGTAATTATCTAAATTGTGAAGCACCAACACAACAACCTAAAGCGACAGAACATATAGAATTAATGATTGAGATGATTTCTGAATTAATCAAAAAAGATTTTGCTTATGAAAATAATAAACATGTTTATTTTGAAGTCAAAAAGTTTACAGACTATGGAAAATTATCCAACAAAAAGTTAGAGGATTTAATTGCTGGATCAAGAGTTGAAGTAAGTGACAACAAAAAGAACTCTGAAGATTTTGTGTTATGGAAACCTTCTTTAGAAAATGAACCATCTTGGGACTCTCCATGGGGAAAAGGTAGACCAGGTTGGCATTTAGAATGTTCAGCAATGTCTAAGAAATTTTTAGGTAATGAATTTGATATACATGGTGGAGGAATAGATTTAATTTTTCCACACCATGAAAATGAAATAGCTCAATCAAGATGTGCAAATAACACTAAAGTTTTTGCAAATTATTGGCTGCATAATGCATTTATCACTATGTCCAATGAAAAAATGGCAAAATCTCAGGGAAATATATTAAAAATAAAAGATTTTAGAAAAAAAGTTAGCGGTCAAGTTTTAAGGTTGGCTTTAATTAGCGCGCACTACAAACAGCCATTGGATTGGAATGATAAACTATTAGAAGATTGTCAAAATACGATTGATAAATGGTACAATGTTTATACGCCGTCAAACAAAGATGTTAATGATGAAATTATCCAACCTTTGTATGACGATATAAATACACCTGGTTATATTGCAAATTTACATAAACTTTATGAAAAAGCTAATAAAGGAAATGATGAAGACAAACAAATATTTAATTCAGCTTGTAACTTCATAGGCTTACTTCAAGAAACCAAAGAGGTGTGGTTAAATTATAAAAAAGATAAAGCAGATATTTCAGAAGAAGAAATTAAAAGCAAGATAGAGCTTAGAAATAAAGCTAGAGCTGATAAAGATTATAAAGAAGCTGATAATATAAGAAACTACCTTTTTGATAAAGGTGTTTTAATAGAAGATAAAGATGGTAAAACAATTTGGAAATTTAAATGAGTAAGGAAAAACTATATATTTTTGACACCACGTTAAGAGACGGTGCTCAAACTCAAGGTGTCGACTTTTCAATTGATGATAAAGAAAAAATATCAAATTCACTTGATAACTTAGGAGTTGATTATATTGAGGGTGGTTGGCCAGGAGCCAATCCAACAGATACTGAATTTTTTAATAAAGATCATGGTTTTAAAAATGCTAAATTAACTGCATTTGGTATGACCAAAAAATCAGAGCATAGTGCGGAAAATGACCCAATGTTAGCTTCATTAATTAATTCAAAAAGTTCATCAGTTTGTTTGTTTGGAAAATCCTGGGATTTTCAAGTTGATGTAGCACTTGGAATCACTAATGAAGAAAATTTAGAAAATATTAGCGAAAGTGCAAAACATATAGTTGGCTCAGGTAAAGAATTTATGTTTGACGCCGAACATTTTTTTGATGGATATAAATCAAATCCAGATTACGCATTAAAATGCCTTAAGGTAGCGTTTGATCAAGGCGCTAGATGGATTATTTTGTGTGATACGAATGGTGGAACTCTTCCACACGAAGTATCAAAAATTGTATCAGAAGTTACAAAACATATTCCAGGTGACAATTTAGGTATTCATGCTCATAACGACACTGAAAATGCTGTAGCAAATAGTTTGGCTGCTGTTCAAGCAGGGGTTAGACAAATCCAAGGAACTATCAATGGATTGGGGGAGAGATGTGGTAATGCAAATTTAATGTCTTTAATTCCTTCATTGTTTTTAAAGAAGGATTTTAGTAATAAATTTGAACTTAATATCAAACAAGAAAATTTAAAAAATCTAACTCAATGCTCAAGATTATTGGATGAATTATTAAACAGAAAACCTAACAAACATTTGCCTTATGTGGGAGCTTCTGCCTTTTCACATAAAGGTGGAATGCACGTTTCAGCAGTTCAAAAAAATCCAAAAACTTATGAACATATTGAGCCTGAGGAAGTAGGAAACTCAAGAAACATTGTTGTTTCAGACCAAGCTGGTCAATCAAACATAATGTCTAGATTAAAATCTATTGGCATCCAAATCGAAAAAAATGATCCAAAAATTAAAAAACTTTTAAGTGAAGTTAAAGACAGAGAATTTATTGGTTATAGTTATGATGGAGCAGACGCTTCATTTGAATTATTAGCTAGAAGATTGATAGGCGATATCCCACGATACATATTAATTAATGAGTATGATGTATCAGTTAAAAAAGATAGTACTGGTGAAATCATTTCTCATGCTAAAGCTCAATTAGAGGTTGATGGTCAAAAAATATTATGTGAAGGACAGGGTAATGGACCTGTAAATGCACTTGATAATGCGATTAGAAAAAATGTAAATAAGCTTGCTAAATATTCTGAGTATTTAAAAGACTTAAAACTAGTTGATTATAAAGTAAGAATTTTAAATACAGGTACCGAAGCAGTAACTAGAGTTTCAATTGAAAGCACAGACTCTAAAGGTATTAACTGGTTTACCATAGGTGTTTCACCAAATATAATTGATGCATCATTTAAAGCATTGGTTGATAGTTTGGATTATAAATTATTTAAGGATAAGGCTCCAGCTAGCCTATAAGTTTTGATTTATCATAAATAATGTCATCAAACAATATTACTTTTATTTTACATAAGCCTCAGTTATCAGAAAATATTGGTGCATGTGCTAGAGGGATGAAGAACTTTAATTTTCAAAAACTGTCAATTATTGATCCAAAACCTATTTTTCCTAATGATAAAATTTTAGCAACTTCTGTTGGTGCTAGAAATATAATTAATAAGAGTAAAGTGTTTGATGCCTTAGAGCCTGCACTAAAAGATATAGATTATGTCATTGCAACATCTGCTAGATTTAGAAACAAAAACATTAAACACATTCAATTAGAAGACTTAAAAAAGATTGATTTCACCAAAAAAGTAGCATTTCTTTTTGGATCTGAAGCATCAGGTTTGTCGAATAATGAAGTGAGTTATGCAAATTACACGTTACAAATTCCAACTAATCCTGAATTCAAATCCTTAAATTTATCTCATAGCTTAATTATCATTGCTCAGTATGTCTCAAGCATCATAAAATCTAAGACTTCCAATTTTAAAAAATCTAAAAAGGTTAAAGCTGCCTCTAAAAAAGAGATACATTCAATGACTAATTTATGCATTCAAAACCTAGATGATATCAATTTCTTTAAACCAAAGGAGAAGAAACCTATTATGCTAGAAAATCTTAGAAATATATTCTATAGAATGGAATTATCAGCCAAAGAAACGCGTATATTAGCCAGTGTATTCGCTAGTTTGGGTAAAAAACGTTGATTGACAAAATAGCCTGTAAGCTTATAAACCCCAATATCAAATGACAAAAAGATTAAACTCTAAACATAAAGTAGATAGAAGATTAAAAGCCAATCTATGGGGAAGACCAAAGAGTCCTTTCAATAAAAGAGACTACGGACCAGGACAACACGGTCAAGGTAGAAAAGGTAAGCCATCAGATTATGGAACGCAGTTGCAAGCTAAGCAAAAATTAAAAGCTTACTACGGTAACATTAACGAGAGACAATTTAGAAATATTTATAAAAAAGCTGTTATGCTTAAAGGTGATACTGGTGAAAATTTAATCGGTTTACTTGAAAGAAGATTGGATGCAGTTATTTATAGAGCAAAATTTGCAACAACAGTTTTTTCTTCAAGACAATTAATTAACCATGGTCACGTAAGAGTGAATGGTAAAAAAGTTAATATTGGTAGCTACATAGTTAAAGAAGAAGACTCAATTGAGATCAGAGATAAATCTAAGCAATTAGCAATTATTGATATTGCTTTAGCTAGCAAAGAAAGAGAAACACCAGAATATATTCAAATGGATGAGAAAAACAAAAAAGTTAAATTTGTAAGAGTGCCTAAGTTTGAAGAAGTTCCTTATCCAATTGTGATGGAACCAAACTTAGTAATTGAATATTACTCTAGATAATAATTAATTTTTAGCTTTAAAACTTATACCCTTAGTCTCAAGCAATTTTGCTAATTCGCCACTTTCGTACATTTCTTTTACGATATCACAGCCGCCAACAAATTCTTTTTTGATATAAAGTTGGGGGATAGTAGGCCAGTCACTGAAAGTTTTAATCCCCTCTCTAACATTTTGATCTTCTAAAACATTTACACCTTGAAAATTAACTTCAAGAATTTTTAACATATTAGATACAGCCATTGAAAAACCACACTGAGGAGCATCAGGCGTACCTTTCATAAATAAACATACTTCGTTACTATCAATATGAGTTTGAATTAAATTTTTTGTATTATCATCCATTATTGCTCCTTTGTTTTAATTGCTAAGGCATGTAATTCATTTCCCATTTTACCCTTTAGAGAATTATATACCATTTTATGTTGTTCAATTTTGCTTTTACCTGAGAATTGTGCAGAGGTTACTGTTGCTGAGTAATGATTGCCATCACCAGCTAAATCTTGAATTTCAACTGTAGCATCAGTCAAAGCTTCTTTGATTAAACTCTCAATTTCTTTTAAATCCATTGCCATTATTTGCTCATATAACTTGTTAACCATTTTGTATTCGATGTTCTTAATTCGTCAATTGTTACTTTTGTCTTTTCGTTAATAAACATTTGATTCTTATTAATTGTTCCAAGTTCATCATAATGAACTGCATTTTTGTTTAAAATATCAGTCACTTTTTTAAGACTATCCTTGTTTACTTCGATCACGTATCTACCTTGATCTTCAGCAAAAAAATATTCAATTTCATTAATTAGATATTTTGGTTTTTTAAGATTAATTCCCTTGTTTCCTTTAATACACATTTTTGCAACTGCAGTAATTATTCCACCAATAGATACATCGTGAGCACTTTTAATATGATCCGCATCTATTAACTTTAATAAAGTTTCTCCATTATTTTTTTCATTAAACAGATTGATTTCTGGTGGAGGACCATTTTTTTCATCTAATATGTTTCTTGCAAACAAACTTTGATCAATATGTCCTTCAGTTTTTCCAATTACTAAAACGATATTATCAACCTCTTTAAAATCCATTGTAATCATTTTGTTATAATCTTTGATTAAGCCAACACCACCAATTGATGGGGTAGGTTTGATACCTTCTTCTTTTGTCTGATTGTAAAAAGATACATTTCCTGAAACGACTGGAAATTTTAAATATTCAGCAGCTTCCCCAATTCCTTGAACACATTCAACAAACTCACCCATGTTTTCTTCATTTTCAGGGCTACCAAAGTTTAGGCAATTTGTAATAGCAATCGGTTTTGCACCTACAGAAATTAGATTTCTAAAACTTTCACAAACAACTTGTTTTCCACCAGTTAAAGGATGCGCCCAACAATATACAGCAGATGAATCAACCGATGCTGCAATTGCTTTATCAGTTCCATGAACTCTCACAACACCAGAGTCACCACCTGGTTTTTGTATAGTGTCACCCATAACTGTATGATCGTATTGTTGCCAAATCCATTCTTTACTACAAACATTTGGATTAGATAAAACTTTTTTTAACACATCTATAATTTTTAAATTTTTAAGATCTTCTTTTTTAATTTTATTTTTTTTAGGTAATTTTGCTTTTTTCCATTTACGGTCATACATTGGTGAATTTTCAACTAAAGTATTAACTGGAATATCTGCAACTTGCTCATTATCAAAGAACAGTTCAATCTTCTTAGATTTAGTTGTTTTACCAATTACTGCAAAATCTAAATTCCATTTATCGAATATTTTTTTAGCCTGGTCTTCTTTACCGTTTTCTAAAACGATTAACATTCTCTCTTGACTTTCAGAGAGCATAATTTCATAAGGTGTCATCTTAGCTTCTCTGCATGGAACTTTATTTAAATTAATTTCAATTCCAAGATTTCCTTTTGAGGCCATTTCAATACTTGACGATGTAAGTCCAGCTGCCCCCATGTCTTGAATTGCTATAATTGAGTCCCCAGCCATTAACTCTAAGCAAGCTTCAAGTAATAGTTTTTCAGTAAATGGATCTCCAACTTGAACAGTAGGTTTTTTTTCCTCTATTTTTTCATCAAAGCTAGCTGATGCCATGCTAGCACCATGAATTCCATCTCGTCCTGTTTTAGACCCTACATAAATTACTGGTTTACCTAGACCTGCTGCTTTTGAGTAGAAAATCTTATCTTTTTTCACTAACCCCAGTGTCATCGCATTAACTAGAATATTACCATTATACGAGCTATCAAAGCTAGTTTGACCTGCTATCGTTGGAACACCCATACAGTTCCCATAACCACCAATACCGTGAACAACCCCTCTAAGTAAATTTTTAGTTTTTTTGTGTTGAGGCGATCCGAAATGAATAGAGTTTAAATTAGCAATAGGACGTGCTCCCATTGTAAACACATCTCTCATAATTCCACCAACTCCAGTTGCTGCTCCTTGATAGGGTTCAATAAAAGAAGGGTGATTGTGGCTTTCAATTTTAAATACAATTGCATCATTATCACCAATATCTACAACTCCTGCATTTTCTCCTGGTCCTTGAATGACTTGTTTTCCTTTGGTTGGAAGCTTTTTTAAGTGAAGTCTCGATGATTTATAAGAACAATGTTCATTCCACATTGCTGAAAAGATACCTAGTTCAGTAATATTTGGAGTTCGCTTAAGTAGCTCACAAATTTTTGCATATTCGTCTTTTTTAAGACCATGATCTATAGCAACTTGTTCGTTTACAATCATTTTAGATTATTAATTAAATTATTAAAAAAAAGAGACCCATCTTCACCTGATAGAGAAGGGTCAATCATTCTTTCAGGATGGGGCATCATACCTAAAACATTTTTTTCTTTATTAAATATACCTGCAATATTTTTAATGGATCCATTAGGATTAAATTTCTCTTCAGTTTTGCCTTCTTTATCACAGTAATTGATTGCTACTTGTTCATTATCTTCAATTTCTTTTAATTGATCGTTAGTGCAAAAATAGTTTCCCTCATTATGAGCTATATGAAACTCTAAAATTTCACTATCAATGTTTTTAAAGTAAGTATTTTTTTTATCATTAATTTTAACAAATATATTTTTACAAATAAATTCTAAGTATTTATTTCTTAATAAAACACCTGGAACTAAACCTGTTTCAACTAAAATTTGAAAACCATTGCAAATACCCATCACCATTCCACCTGAGTTTGCAAAGTTTATCACTGATTTCATTATTTTTGATTTTGATGCCATACTTCCGCATCTCAAATAATCTCCATAAGAAAATCCACCTGGTAAAACAACTAAATCACTTTTTGGCAGCTCAACATCGTCATGCCAAACCATCTTATTTTTGAATCCAAATTTTTTTAAAGCAACGTCCATATCTCTGTCACAATTAGAACCAGGAAATGTAATGACGGATGATTTCATTAATTATTGTGCATCAATAATTTTATAATTTTCAATAACTAGATTGGCTAAAAGTTTGTTACACATTTCTTCAACTTTTTCTTTAGCTTTTTTGGGATCACTTTCCTTAGTGTCAATTTCAAAGTACTTACCTTGTCTTACTTCATTGATGTCATTAAATCCCATTCCATCCAAGGTTTGGTGAATAACTTTTCCTTGAGGGTCTAGAACATCTTTTTTAAGCGTAATAATTACAGAAATTTTCATTTACGTTTCCTTTTAACTGAAGATAATTTTGTAACATTTACTGCAGAAACATTTGATTGTTCGTGAAGTATCCCAAGTCTTTTAGCAACCTCAGTATAAGCAGGAATAAGATCACCTAAATTTTTTCTAAATCTGTCTTTATCTAACTTTTTATCAGTAATGCTGTCCCAAAGTCTGCAAGTATCAGGACTAATTTCATCAGCAAGAATAACCTCTTCTTTACCGTTAACTTTTAATCTTCCAAATTCCAATTTGAAATCAATTAGTTTAATTCTAACACCTCTAAACATGCCGATCATAAAGTCATTAATTCTTAAAATCATTTTCTTAACTTTCTCGATTTCTTTTTTTGTAGCCCAATCAAAAGCTAAGATATGCTCTTCTGCTATTAATGGATCGCCTAACTTGTCATCTTTTAAGCAATATTCAATAAGAGGCTCTTTTAAAATTGTTCCATCTTCAATACCCAATCTTTTCGTAATAGATCCTGTTGCAACATTTCTAACGATGAATTCAATTGGAATGATTTCAACCAATTTAATTACTTGCTCTCTCATATTAAGTCTTTTGACCAAGTGATTTTTAATTCCTATCTGAGATAGATTTGAAAGGATATGTTCTGAAATTCTATTATTTAAAACACCTTTTCCTTCTATGGTAGATTTTTTTTGATTGTTAAATGCGGTAGCGTCGTCTTTAAAGTATTGAATAACCAAATTCTTATCATTTGTTGTGTAAATGATTTTAGCTTTACCTTCGTACAGTTTTTTTCCTTTTTTCATTATTTAAAAACTCTTCTAAAGATGAAATTTACATTTTTAAAGTGTTTTGCGTAACTAAATATAGATTTTAGTTTTTTAGGAGTGATTTTGCTCATAATTAACTTATCTGAGCTAATAACATCAAATAAATCTAAATCTTCAGCAAAACATTTTTTAGCATAATTTTGAACCATACGGTAAGATTGCTCTCTACTTAACCCAGACTTTGTTAATTCTAGCATTATTTCTTGTGAGAAAATCAAACCTTTAGTGATATTTAAATTTTCTAACATTTTTTTTGGATAAACAATCATGTTATCTAAAATATTAGTTAATCTGACTAATGCAAAATCAGTTGTAATATTAGCATCAGGTCCAATATTTCTTTCAACACTTGAATGAGAAATATCTCTTTCGTGCCAAAGGGCAATATTTTCTAAAGCAGGAATTACTGCACTTCTAACCATTCTTGCAAGCCCTGTTAAGTTTTCACTTAATATCGGATTCTTTTTATGCGGCATTGCAGAGGAACCTTTTTGATTTTTTGAAAAGAATTCTTGCATTTCATAAACTTCAGTTCTTTGTAAATGTCTAATCTCAACAGCAACTCTTTCAATTGATCCGGCAATAATACCTAGTACTGAAAAATAAAAAGCATGACGATCTCTTGGTATTACTTGAGTTGAAATTGGCTCAACTTTTAAACCTAATTTTTTGGCAACATGTTTTTCAACATTAGGGTTAATGTTGGCAAAAGTTCCGACAGCGCCAGATATTGCACATGTTGATACTTCATCTATTGCATCTACTAATCTTTTTCTATTTCTTTTGAATTCTTCATAAAACGAAGCTAATTTTAAACCAAATGTAACCGGTTCAGCATGAATACCGTGACTTCTACCCATGCATGGTGTGAATTTGTATTTCTTGGCTTGTTTTTTAAGAACTTTTAAAATTTGATCTAAGTCTTTTAGGATTATCTTACCAGACTGAACCATTTGAATGTTAAAACTGGTATCCAATACATCTGATGAAGTCATTCCTTGATGTAAGTATCTAGCTTTAATACCAGCTCTTTCAGTAACAGAAGTTAAAAAGGCTATAACATCATGTTTAACTTCAGACTCAATTTTGTGAATTCTGCTTACATTTATTTTAGCTTTTTTTCTAACAACTGAAGCAACTCCTTTTGGAATTTGACCAAGTTTTTCCATGGCTTCAGCAGCTGCAACTTCGACATCTAGCCAAATTTTATATTTATTTTCTTCTGACCAAATGTCAGTTAATTCTTTTCGAGAGTATCTTTTAATCATTAATTATAAGTATGGGGGCTTTGAATAACCTTTAGCAGATTCTGTAAAGATTTCATAACCATTTTCAGTAATTCCCAATGTATGCTCAAATTGTGCTGATAAAGATTTATCTTTTGTAACAGCAGTCCAACCATCATTTAACATTTTAACATCATATTTGCCGGTATTAATCATAGGTTCAATTGTAAAAGTCATACCAGGTCTTAAATCCATGCCTGAATTTTTACTCCCATAATGCAAGATGTTGGGTGGTTCATGAAACGTAGTACTTATGCCATGACCACAAAAATCTCTTACAACTGAAAAACCTTTATCTTCAACGAATGATTGAATTTCATATCCTATATCTCCCAATCTAATACCAGGTTTTAATATTTTAATCGCTCTCATCATAGACTCGTGAGTTGTATCTATAAGATTATTTAATTTAACAGAGGTATTGCCAATTGAAAACATTCTACTAGTATCTCCATAATGTTCATCAACAATAGCAGTGACATCTACATTGATTGCATCACCATCTCTTAAAATTCTATCTGATGGAATACCGTGGCAAACAACATGATTTAAAGATGTGCATAAAGATTTTGTAAAACCCCTATAATAAAGTGGGGCAGAGTATCCACCGTTATCTCTAATAAACTCGTAACCTAATTTATCAATATGATCTGTTGATATACCTTCTTTAATATTATCGGTCAGCATATCTAAAGTTTGAGCTGCTAACTTTCCGGCAACTCTCATTTTTTCAAATTTTTCTTTATAATCACTCATCAATAATCTTTAGTTTTTTATCTATAAAAATTTTTTTAGAACTTATATCACATCTATAGGCTAAAAAGTTAACTCCTGCTTTTTTAGCAATTAGATAATTATTATAATATTCAGCATCTACATCTTTAGCTATTTTAAACTTTTTCATGTTTTGGATTTGAACTAAAAATAATAAGTAGCTTTTATAACCTTTTTTTATGGCATCAATAAGAGTGAGTAGGTGTTTGGTGCCACGTGCTGTCACAGCATCTGGAAACTCAGCGGTGTCTTTATTTCTAAAAAGGGTAACATTTTTAACCTCTACAAAGCTCTTTTGTTTATTTTTCTCAATTAAAAAGTCAAATCTAGTCTCTTTGTTGAAAAATACCTCTGGTTTAATTAGATCACAATTTTTAAGTTCTTTAATAAGATTATTTTCTAAAGCGTGTTGAGCTATTCTATTAGCCATGTGGGTGTTAACACCAACTAGATTTTTTCTTGTTTTGATAATTTCAAGTCCATATTTGAGTTTTCTCTTGGGGTCGTTATTAGGAAGAACATAGACATCATTCCCCTCATCTAATAGACCTTTCATTGATCCTGTATTAGGACAATGTGCGGTAACTACTTCTTTTGTTAATTGAACATCAGCAAAAAAACGTTTGTAACGTTTGATTAATTTGCCTTTTATTAAAGACTTGGTAAATTCCATTTCTAAATTATACATTTAAAATGACCAAAAACACAAAAGTTAATGCCGCAATATTAATTATAGGTAATGAAATTTTATCTGGCCGAACTCAAGATACGAACACTTCAACTTTAGCAATTTGGTTAAATTCAATTGGAGTTAAGGTAGGAGAGGTTAGAGTTATCCCAGACATTGAAAAGACAATAATCGATACACTTAATTTATTAAAGACAACTTACGATTATGTTTTTACAACAGGCGGTATTGGTCCAACTCACGATGATATTACTGCAGAATCTGTTTCAAAAGCATTTGGGCTAAAATATGAGATACATAAAGAGGCATATAAAATTTTAGAGGCTTATTATAAACCAGGTGAATTTAACGAAGGCAGACAAAAGATGGTTTGGATGCCAAAAAATGCAAATTTAATTTTAAATCCCACAAGTGGTGCCCCAGGTTTTAGTGTTGAAAATGTATTCTGTCTACCAGGTGTTCCATCAATTTTAAAATCTATGATTGGTGGATTAACCAACAAAATTGTGGGGGGTGCTCCTATTTTAAGTTTAACTATAAGCTTAAGAACTGTTGAAAGTGAAATTGCCGACTCTTTAACCAAAGTGCAAAATGATTATCAAGATGTTGAAATTGGAAGCTATCCTTTTTTTCAAGCTGGAAAGTTAGGAGTTTCAATAGTGATTAGATCAGAGGATCAATCCAAGATTGATAATACTAAATCACAAATTTTTAAATTTGTTAATGATAAAAACATAGAAGTAGTAGATCGTTAAATGCTTTATTTTGCTTACGGAAGTAATCTTCATCATTTTCAAATGAAAAGAAGATGTAAAGACAGTGTTTATTTAAAAAAGATAAATCTTAAAGATTTTAAATTAACCTTTAGAAGTAAATACAGAGCAGCAGATATTGAACCTAAAAAAAATTTAATTGTCCCTGGTGGATTGTTTGACATATCAAAAAGTGATGAAAAAAAACTAGATGTTTATGAGGATTATCCAAGTTTATATAGAAAGTTTTATTTTACCTATTACGGAAAAAAAGTGATGACTTATACAATGGTTAAAAAAACACCTTTTAGATTTCCTACTGAAAGATATCTAAATGTTATTAAAAGAGGGTACAAAGATTGTGGTTTGGATAAAAAATACCTTACTCAAGGATTAATACCCAGATAAAAATATGTTTTTACACACTAAATTAGAAAATAGAAAAGAGCCAATAAGAATTGCATTCATTGGATGCGGTAAGTTTGTCAGCATGTTTTTGGCACAATATAATCATTTAGATAAAATTCAAATTGATAGCATTGTAGATTTAAATATAGAACAAGCAAAAAGAAACTGTAGCAATAGTGGACTAGACGAAACAACAATAAGTGAAATTAATTTTTCAAAATCTCTTGATGAAATATTAGAAAGAAATATTGAAATTTTTATTGAAGCAACTGGCAACCCAATTGTTGGAACTGTTCATGCGGTTAAGATTATTAAAAATAAAAAGCATGTTATTCTAGTAAATGTTGAGGCAGATATCACTTGTGGAAAATATTTATCTGATATTGCAAAAGAAAATGAAGTTATCTGTTCAATGGCTTATGGAGATCAGCCTTCATTAATTGTAGAACAAATTGAGTGGGCAAGATTAAATGGTTTCTCCGTTGTTTGTGCTGGTAAAGGTACCAAATATCACCCTACATTTGAGTACTCTACACCCGATACTGTTTGGGGCCACTATGGCCTTACGAAAGAACGTGCTGAAAAAGAATCTGGAATGAATCCTAAGATGTTTAATAGTTTTTTATGTGGTGATAAATCTGCAATTGAAATGTGTGCTGTAAGTAATGCTGCAAATTTAAAATGTCCAAGTAACGGATTAACTTTTCCACCTGTAGGAGTTTATGACATAGCAAAAAAATTAATTCCTAAACAAGAAGGTGGGTTAATAGATTTTGATGGTCAAGTTGAAGTTATATCCAGTATTGATTTAAATAAAAATGATATACCTAATGATTTAAGGTGGGGTGTTTACATAGTTATAAAAGCTAAAAATGAATATGTAAAAAACTGTTTCAAAGATTATGGAATGGTAACAGACTCTTCAGGAAATTATTCTGCAATTTGGAGACCATATCACTATATTGGGTTGGAGCTTGCTCAATCAATTTATTCAATAGCGCTCGATAATCGAGCAACTGGCTTTACAAAAAAATATAATGCTGATGTTGCAAGTTATGCAAAAAAGGATTTAAAAATAGGTGATAAACTTGATGGAGAAGGTGGTTTTTGTGCAAGAGGTAAACTAATTACTTCAAAAAAATCTAAGGATGAAAAAATTTTACCATTAGGACTTACAGACAATGCGATTTTGAAGAAAAATATCAATAAAGATCAAATGATTAAATTAGATGATGTTGAGTTAAATCTTCCCAAGGAAGTAATTGAAGCTAGAGATTATCAATACAATTTAATATAGTTGAGTTATAAATAATTGTGGATATAAAGATGAAATTCATTAATGCCCTCGTGGTGAAATTGGTAGACACAAAGGACTTAAAATCCTTGCCGCTTGCGGAGTGCCAGTTCGAGTCTGGCCGAGGGCACCACTAAATGAGTAAGCTTCAGATAATTTCTGATAAGAATAAAAAATCCTTAAGCATTAAAAAGTTATTAGTAAAAAAAATAGATACTCATCAATTTAAACAAAACAATCTTGTAATTGTTATCGGTGGTGACGGTTTTATGCTTGAAACTTTAAAGAAGAATAAAAATTCAAACAAACAATTTTATGGAATTAACTCAGGAAATTATGGTTTCTTGATGAACAAATTTTCATCAGAAAATATTATTAAAAATTTAAAAAAAGCAAATATGATTTCTATTTCGCCGTTAGAAATGATCGTTAAAAATAAGAATAATCAAATAAAAAAATCTTTAGCTATAAATGAAGTGTCAATTTTAAGACAAAGTAGACAAGCAGCCTCATTATCGATTAAACATGGATCCAAACAAATTATAAAAAAACTAGTTTCGGATGGTGTTCTTGTTTCAACACCTGCGGGTAGTACAGCCTATAATTTATCAGTGCATGGACCTATACTTAGTCTAAATTCAAAAAAATTATCAATTGCCCCAATAAGCCCATTTAGACCAAGAAGATGGAAGGGTAAAATAGTTAATGATAAATTAAAGATTGTAATCACAAATTTAAATCCATCTAAAAGACCCATCAGTGCTGTTGCTGATAATCTTGAAGTTAGAAATGCTAAATCAATTATAGTAAAGACAAACAATAAGATTAAATTTAACCTTCTCTATGACAAAAATAGAAGTTTACAAAAAAAAATAAAAATTGAACAATTAAGAAGAGAAACTACTTAATTTAAAGTGTTAACAAAAGAGCAAATCAAACAATATCAAGAAGAAGGTTTTGTAATTCCTGATTATAAAATGTCTGAAAATGATCTTTTAGAGATTGAAGAGAAACACAATCAACTAATTAATAAATATCCAGAATATAAAAATTATTGTCCAGCTGTTCTTTTAAAAGATGAAAGTTTTTTAAAATATTGCTTGAATGATAAAATATTAGACTTTGTTAAACAATTACTAGGCAACAACTATGCTTTATGGAACTCAAGTTTTTTTGCAAAACCTGCTCATAATGGCTTTGAAACTCCTTGGCATCAAGATGGACAATATTGGCCAATAAATCCACTAGCAACATGCACTGTATGGTTAGCAATTGATGATGCAACTGAAGAAAATGGATGTCTGAGATTTATCAAAGGATCACATAAAGATAAAAAACTTAAGGATCATTCTAGAAACAACAAAGAAAATTTAACATTGCATCAAGAGCTTAACAAAAATGAGTATGATATTTCTAAGTCAGTTAACTTATTACTTAAAAGAGGACAAATATCATTACATGATGTTTATATGGTTCATGGATCAAAAGAAAATAATTCTCCAAATTCTAGACGCGCAATGACAATGCGATTTATGCCTCTATCAAGTAAATTTGATCATGAATTTATTTTTGATAACAAGCCATCATTTAAAATTGATAAAATTTATCCTGTAAAAAATTAGATAACTGGCGTTACTGTACGGATACGAACTGTGGGTCTATTGATTATTAATCAAAAGTCTAAATTTAAAAAGATAAATAGTATCAACGTTAATTGAAAACTATTTCAAATCTATACACACTTTGAACACAGTGATAGGGTTTTATTAATAATAAAAAAAATGACAAGATTAGAAAATTTTTTAAAGCTAAATAAAAATAGAAAAATTTGGACTATTTCAAAAGACCGAAGTGTAATACAGGCACTTATTTTAATGTCAGAAAAGAATATAGGTGCAATCATTGTTGTAGATAATAATGATTTTCCAATAGGTATTTTTTCAGAAAGAGATTATGCAAGAAAGGTTATTTTAAAAGGTAAGAATAGCAAAGATACATTATTAGACGAGGTTATGACTAAAGAATTAATTACCGTTACTAGTGATTTCAAAATTGATCAGTGTATGGAATTAATGACCGAACATAGGATAAGACATCTACCAATATTAGAAAATAAAAAAGTTGTTGGAATTATTTCAATTGGTGATGTTCTAAAAATTATGATCAAAGAACAAAAAGAACTTATAGATCACTTACAAAGATTTATAACTAGCTAAAATACATTTTGATGGTGCCCCTGCATGGAGTTGAACCGCGGACCTATTGATTACAAATAAATTGAAGTTATATTTTAATTTTTTTATGATTTAAAAAGAGGCCACCAAAAAAAAAGAATATTGGTAATATCCATTTAATGTAATTTGAATAAAAAGTAAGTGTGTCAGGATTATATGTGTTCTTCTTAACTTGTGGTCCTGTATATTTAAATTTTCTATTACCCTCTTTATTAAAATGACTTGCTAAATCAAGTCGACCAATAGCATTATAAGTATTTTTAATATTTAATTGATTTTGATAATCATCATAATATTCGTCTATACTAAAATTAAAAGTTAAACCCATATTCGGGTCTGATAAATAAAATTTATTATTAATTTTTGCCTGCATTATAACATGTCCACTTAAACCAATAATATTATAATCAATATTGTATCTTTTCCTGATTAAATTTGCGAAACCAATTGCATCTTGAGAGCAAATACTAATTCCTCTTTTTAGCGCAAACTTATAATCAGAGGATTGATAAAAAATATAAGACCTGTTATATTGACTTTTCCTACCATTATTTATTTGATTTTCTTCAAATTTTCTAAAAAGATAAAGTATCCAATTTTCTTGGAACTTTATTGTAGTATATCTTTCTTTCCAACTATATTCTGTAGGAGCTTTTGAAATAAAGTAAATTTTTGTAGCCTCACTTAAAAATTTTAGTGTTTCACCGTGTATTTGATATAATTCGTCTAATTTTTTAATTGCACTTTCATACGGTAGTATTTCTGTTCTATTTCCTTCAGAAATATAATTTAAAATTTTTTTATTTTCTTTTGAAAAATACCCATTTATTAATTTTAGATCATTTCTATAATCATTAGGATAAAAAATATTATAGATATTTAATGAAATTAAAAATACCGAGGCTAATAACATGGCCCTTATCAAAAGTTTAATAAACATCATTTAAAATTGAGTGATAAATACCCAATTTATATGAATTAAATTTTAAGATTTTAAAAATCAACATATGAATAAAACCTAAGCTCATTAAAAAATTATTCAACACCATTTTTATTGAGTGATGGTGCCCCCGCACGGAGTCGAACCGCGGACCTATTGATTACAAATCAATTGCTCTACCAGCTGAGCTACAAGGGCATTAGTTTTTTCAAACAATTACTGGGTTATATAACAAATATAAATTTTAACACACTTTTTTTTACTAACAAAACACTAGTAAAATGAATTAAATTTTCAAAAAATTATACCAAAATTATACCGCCAATTATCTAAGGTCAAATGATTGAGGCACAAAGTCAAATGACTCTCTAGATAATCTAATCGATTGAATTTAGTATATTTGCTATAGAATATCAGAATGAAGAATCTAAAAGCATTAAGTTTTTTTTCTGGTGCAATGGGACTAGATCTTGGTCTTAAAAAAGCTGGTATTGAAATTATACTTGCTTGTGAGAGTGAAAAATTTATCAGAGAAACAATAAAGCTTAATAATCCAAAACTTAAAGTTTTAGAGGATATAAATTTATATTCCGCACAAGATATAAGAAAAGAAGCTGGTTTAAAAAAGAATGATAAAATTGATTTAATTGTTGGTGGACCACCATGCCAGGCATTCAGTACAGCAGGTAAAAGATTATCTATAAATGAGAATAGGGGAGTGGTATTTATTAAATATCTTGAATTGATAAAAGAACTAAATCCAACTTATTTTGTAATAGAAAATGTTAGAGGATTATTATCAGTGCCATTAAAACATGTTCCTCATAATAATAGAAAAAGCAAACTCAAAACTGTGGAAGAAAAAGGTGGCACACTCCAATACATCTTAAATTATTTAAAAAAATGTGGATATAAAGTTTCTTTTAATCTTTATAATTCTGCCAATTTTGGAACTCCACAGATTAGAGAAAGAATAGTTATTATGGGTAATAAAAAAGATAAACTTCCATACTTATCACCAACACATTCAGAGCTTGGTGAATTTGGACTAAAAAAATGGAATACATTTAAATCTGCGGTTAAAGGTTTACATAATATCAAGCATGACCATGTAAAATTTCCAGATAAAAGAATTAAATATTATAAAAAACTTAAAGAAGGACAAAATTGGAAAAACTTATCTAAGGCACTACAAAAGGAGGCTCTTGGCAATTCTTACTATGCAGGAGGAGGTAAGACAGGCTTTTTAAGAAGACTTGGATGGAACAAGCCATCACCAACTTTAGTTACTGATCCTACTATGCCTGCTACAGACTTAGCTCACCCTGAATTAAACAGACCATTATCTATTCAAGAATATATGCGAATACAAGAGTTTCCAGATAACTGGAAATTAAGCGGAAGTTTAAGAAATCAATATAAGCAAATTGGAAATGCTGTCCCTATAAGTTTAGGTAAAGCAATAGGTAAATTAATAGTAGATCATATAAAAAAAAAGAAAATAAAAGTTATTAATAATTTTAAGTATTCAAGATATCTGAATACTAGTGATTTAGATTGGCAGAATAGTATCAATAAAAAAATTGTCTCAAATCAAAAATCATTTAATTTTTAGAATCTCTTAATTGAATATATTTTTTTTCAATTTCTAATATCATTGGTTTAATTTGTTCATAAATATAATCATATTCTAAATTAATTTTTGTCCAAAAGTCTTTACCAGCAAATTTATTTATATTTTGAGATCTAAAGTGCCAAACTGAACCAGTTTTAAAAGCTGTACCGAAAAGTGCATTTTCATGTATGGAAAGTTCCATCACAGATCTTGGACTGTGTCCTGCTGTTAAAGTATCTTCAGCAGTTTTCATTTGTATATATGTTAATTTGCCATTTATTAGAGCTATTGCGTCAACTCCTGTTATTTTGATACCAAACTCCTCTTCTGTATTAATTACATTATTTGAACATGAGGCAATCTTTTCCCATAATGATCCCATACTTGTAGATAAAGATTTTGAAATTGTTTGAGCTGATTTAAAGATATCTGCACCCACAATAGAGAACACACTATTTTTTTTAGTAGCTATTTTTTCTGGAAGTTTATTTTCTATATAGTTTTTTTTAAATTTATTGATTTTGCCTGTAATCTTTTCTTTTACTTGATTTTCAGTATCATTTTTTAATTCGATATATTCTTTAATAAATCTATTTATTACCTCTTTATTTTTATATGCGTCATATAAATTAGCATGAATAGTATTTGGAGGTGTTATTTTTTTTGCTTCTTCAAGTATATATTTTTTTTTATCAGATTTGTTTTTTTTGACAAATTCTTCTAAATCAAATTCTTTTTCTTTTTTTTTTATCAATGTTTTTTATTATGTCAGCTTATTAATTAAATTTAAATGATAAATGGGTTTCTATATCTTTAAAATTATCACCCACACATTTACTATAAGTTTCAGCTATTTTTTCAGGATATTGATCTAAATTCCATCTATTTAGAGTTACATCAAAATACTTATTAGCTGCAAAATTTTCATTACTCATAAGTTCAATAGTAAATTGGTTTTGTGGATTATACTCTTTCATTAAACCATCTGAGAACTCATTTAATTTATAGGGTTTAGGTGCGCTCAACATAACAAAACTAGCCATGTCATTAAAAGCTGAACTAATTACTAATATTTCTGCTTCTGCCAATAACTTTTCTTTGTTAATCTTAATAGGGATCGTTATTCCCTCTATCTGTTTTATCTCTTTTGGAGCTTTGTAAGTAAGAAAAGAAAATAGTACGTTTATATAGTCACAATTCTTTTTCATTAAAGCAAATCGTAACTTGTCTCCCCAAACAACTTCACCATGAACACTTGCTACAACGTAAGATCCAAAGTCATCAACAGACCATTTATCCTCATTAGCTTGAGCTTGATAAGCGATTACTAATAAAAATAGAAATAAATGGAGAGAAATAAAAATAAAAAAGCGCCTCATGATTTGAGCTCCACTTTGATTCCATTCTTTTTAAGTATTTTAATTATCTTGTCCCAAATAATACTATTGTGGGTACTGGGACTAATTTCGAATTTGAAGGTTTTTTTATAAACTGGACTACAGTTATCATAAGCAACATAAGCACTTACATGACAGTATTTGCAAATACGGTCTATTTCCATGTATCTGAACTCCTATTTTTGGTTGATTTTTTTAAGGTTAGTAATTTGTAGTTAGTGATGGTTCCACTCCTTTTCATATCAAGGGGTTTACGCAACAAGGAAGACAATGAAAAAAAACGCAAACTTTTGAAAAGGAATGAAATCCAATGCATATTTTTACTTATGTAAAAACTTGTTGTTTTTAATTGGTTTAAATTTTGTTTCGATTATGTTTTTATTTTAAAGATCGTCATTGTTCCAAGTAAACAAATCTGCCTCAAAAGGAATATTTCTAAATTTTAATAACGCCTTATATTTTTCTAGTCGATCTTCTTTTTTAGCATTTTTTAAGTAAGTGAATATTTGATCATAGGTCAGTCCTTTCAACCTATCTTTTTTCACATCAATATATTCTTCGTATTCCATACCAGCTATTGCATAACCTTTATTTGGATCAATGTGTTCTGCATAGCTAATAGTATCCTCAGTTTCTTTAAGGATATCGTAATAATGAGCAATCTGATTATTAGACTCAAAAAGACAATCTCTTCTAAAATCGAAAAGTTTTAATTGTTGCGTATATTAGGAGTTGTTTAAAATTTTAGAAATGAATTTTAACAATTATAAAATTAAATAATAATTGTGACCTTTGTATGTTGAAAAAAAATTATTAGATGATATATTAAAGTTAGTTAATTGATTTACTTGTTTAGACAATTATTTAACTAAAAGTCGTTAAATTTTTTCAAGCAATTTTGTCGTATTAACCAAACAAAACTAACCGTTTTGTTTTGGATTAATTGATAAAGTTCATATTTTTCCAAGGCAAAATGTATTTTGAAAGGAAGATATGAAAAAAGCTAAACCTAAAGATAAGACATTTTTAAGTACTAATGAAAAATTAGTTAAAATGTTTGAAGACCAAATTCCTGAAGATCGTCAACAAGTGTTAAGAGATATTGATAGCATCATGTGTAATATGCTTGAAGTTGAGCCTAATGATTTACCTTGGATAAACCCTAATAAACATGAAGAAAAATGGGAAATTTTAATGAATAAATTAAGATTAGTTGTTGGTAGAATAGAATACGCTAGTAAGCAAAAAACAAGAACAGTTCATTAAAATGAATAAAAATAATTATATTTTAACTAAAACTAAAATAACTAGTGGTATTCAATGTGAAAAAAAACTTTGGTATGATTTTCATGAACCCAAAAATACTAATGATAACTTCATATTTCATATAGGTAATAGATTTGGAAAAGTGATAAGAGATAATTATGGTAAAGGTTTAGACTTATCTAATATTAAAGATACCAAAATTGCTCTTAGAGAAACCAATAAGGCAATATTATCGATGGATACAAACATCATTTATGAGGCTGCATTTCTATACCTAGATACTTTAATTAGAATAGATGTTTTAATAAGAGAAAAAGATTGCTGGCAATTATTAGAGGCTAAATCATCCACAAAATTAAAAGATGAACATATTCCTGATATTGCAATCCAATCGTTTATTGTAAAATCATGTGGAATAAATTTAACCAAAATTAAATTAATACATATAAATCCTGACTTTATTTACAAAGGTGATGAAAATTATAAAAATTTGATTAAAGAAATTGATGTTACAGAAGCCGTTTGTTTAAGAGAAGAGGGTGTATTAAATCATATCAATAACTTTAGGAAATTTGGACAAAAGAATTTTTCTTGCCCTAAAGTAGAAATAGGCGATCATTGCAAAAAACCCCATGATTGTGATTATCAAGATAGGTGTAAATTTCTCAAGCCCAAATCAGACAAAGTTTCTTATGAAATATTACCAAATAAACCAAAAAAATTAGTAAAATATTGTATTGAAAACAAAATTAAAACTTTAGAGGATGTTCCTACTGGAAAATTAAGTGATAAACATAGAATTATTCAAACAGCTCATAAAAATAATAAAGAATGGATTAATGGTGAATTAAAAGCTGAGTTAAATAAATATAATTGGCCTTTTTATTTTATTGATTTTGAAACTATCAACCAAGGTGTTCCAATAATTAATGACACAAAACCATATGATCAATTACCTTTCCAATGGTCTGTTCATAAGTGGGATGCACCTGATGATGAATTAAAGCTTTCAGATAGTAAATCTTTTTTAGATTTTGATAGCCAAGACATTGAATTAAAATTTATTGAAAGTTTATTAAGTGAAACTGGAGATAAAGGAACTGTTTTCGCACATAATGCAGCTACTGAAATTAATGTTTTAAAAAGATTAAAAAAAAAAGAAATATGTAAACATTTAACTTCTAAAATTGATGCTTTAATTTCAAGAATTGAGGATACCCTCTCAATGGTTAAGAAAAATTTTTATCATCCAATAATGAGTGGATCATACAAAATTAAAAAGATAATAAAATGTATTCCAACTAGTTTTAGCTACGAAGAAGAGGGGAGTGTTAAGGATGGAACTGAAGCCCAGTTATCATGGTTTATATGCACAGATCCAAACACTAAAAAAAAAGAAAAACCCAAGCAAATAGAATTATTAGAAGAATATTGTGCAAAAGATACGCTAGCTCTTTATTATTTAATTAAATATTTAATTGAAAAGACAATTAAATAAAAAAACTTAATTTTATATTAAGCTAAACTATTTTTTTCCACTTTGTGCCAATAACCCACCAACCACTATTAGTGCTATTGGAGAGAAGCTTGATGCAGAACCTAAAAAACCAGTCAAATTTATATTTGCAAAGTTTCCTAGCACAAAATCAAGTCCCCCTAAGGCTATTAATATATATCCAATGTAATGCATAATGTCTTAATTTATCAAAAAATTGATCTCTCAACAATGAAATATTTTTCAACATTTAGTTGTAAAAAAGATTCTTATTGGTTTTAATAATTAAATTTTTCTTATAATATTTTTCATAATTTTTATGAAAATACAGAAATATTTATTCTTATTTTTTATAGCCTTTTTTTTAAATCCATCATTAACCTATGCTGTTGATGAAAAGAAAATAGAAAACTCTGATGAGAGATATGAATTAAATACAACTCTTGATTGGAAAAATTTAGATAACCCAAAAGAACATACTTTAAAAATTCCAAATGCTAATTTATCAATTGATATTTTAAAATCAGAATTCTACCTTGATAATTGGAAAGACATTAATCAACATCGATGGTGGAATTTTGGAGAAGGGGCCACAAGTAATCAGGTAGCTATGATTATTGGCGATGAGCACTCAATTTATTCGTATTGGAATGATGATGGATATATTAAAATTGATGATTGGAAAGATGTAAATCCAGATAACCTTTTAAAAGGAATGATGGAGGAACAAAAAAGTTTTAGAGAATATCTTGAAAAAAATAATCTTAATTATGTTACAAATTTAGAGTGGGTTTTTGAGCCAACCCTAGATAAGAAAAATGATGTTGTAAATTATTCTTATAAAGTGACTTGGAGCGATGGATCACTCTCACTAGAGTCAAAAAGTTTGAAGTTAGGAAAAAAAGGACACCTAGAGTCAGCATATGTAGTAATGATTGATAGTAACTCAGATTTTAAAGCGTACGCAGATGCGTCAGCAGAATTTGCAGAATTTGTTTCGTTTAATGATGATTATAGACATTCAGACTATAAAGCTGGAGATAAAGTAGCAGCTATGGGCATTGGTGGTTTGGTTGCAGGATCTCTTGGAGTGAAAGCTTTAGCTAAAGCTGGGATACTTGCAAAATTTATGCCTTTTTTACTTAAATTTGGATGGATACTTTTAGCCCCACTATTTTTCATTGGAAAATTGTTTGGTGGAACTAAATCTGAACCAAAAAGTTCTAATAGAAAAAAATCAAAATAAAATTAAGTCTTAATGCTTATTTCAAATTTTTGGCATATTTTTGCTGCTGTATTGCCAGCTCTAGTAATTTTATTTTATGTTTATAAGCAGGACCAGTTTCCAGAGCCAAAAAAAATAGTCTTTAAAACTTTTATTTTTGGCTGTTCAATTACAATCTTTTTAAATTTAATTCTTACGGATGTTGATAATTTTGCAGAAAAATTTTTTAGTGGAGAAACATTTTATTTCTTTGATAGCTTTATCAGAGCAGCATTTTTGGAAGAAATATCAAAAATGGCAATCATAATATTTTTTTGTACTAGAAAAGATGAATTCGATGAACCAATGGATGGATTAGTTTATGGAGTAGCTGCATCATTAGGTTTTGCTGCTTATGAAAATATTGATTATGTTTTATATGTTTTAAAAGAACCTTCATTTGAAGTTGCTACTATTAGAGCATATACCGCTGTACCATTGCATGCAATATGTGGAATAATGATGGGTTTTTTAATTACACAAAGTATTTTTGAAAAAGAAAATAATTATCTTAATCTTGTTTTAGCTTTATTTATTCCAGTGGGTATTCATGGACTTTATAATTACAGTTTATCAAGTTCTGTAATAAGTAGTTATTTCTCATATATTATTATACTGGTATTCATAATTAGAGCTTTTATTTTGTTTAAAACTCTTAAAAGAAAACAATCAAAATCAATAATTTTTAATAAGAAATATTATACTATATCAATTAATAATTTTGTTAATGCCGCCACCACTGTTTTGATTGTTTTCTTAGGATTGAATTATTTAATTAATGTTATTCTATAGTGATCTTCTACATCTAAACTGAGTTTTTTTTAATTTAACAGTAATATCATTTAAGAATTGATCTGGGTTTTTGCCTTTGTTTTCATTAATAACAAACTCAGCATTTTTTGAAATTACAAAATATTTTTTTGGGTATGCTGGTAATGTTAATGGTTTATTTGAAAAGAAAAGATAATTTTCAGAGTCATTTAATACAAGCATTTCTTGTCTATCCATTTTATTTATATTTAAACTATTATTTTTATTTATGAAATTACCACTTAATAAGAGATAATTTTTCGTATCCTGGTTAAATAAAGCTGTAAAATAAAAATCTTCTTTAGGTGTTTTACATCTAACAAGAATTCTATCTTTGTTTTTAATATCTGGATTATTAAAAAAAACAGAATTTTTAAAAACTTTTCCCTCCCAAGGTCTTTCTAAAAATGGGATTATAGCTGCTGTTTCAGCAATATTTTTCCCAGAGTCTATGCTTTGAACGATATCAAGAACTGTGTCTACATCTTTAAATTTTTTTACATCATGGGCTTCTAACAAATCTTCGTTACTAAGTTTTTCTATTTCAGAAACTGTTTCATCGTTATATTTAATGTTACTTGCGCTATCTACCTCTGAAGATGTTCTAAGAGTGTCATCAATTTTATCAGTTCTTTTTAGTTTTCCATCTTTTAAATCTTCAAATTTTTTACTTAGATCAGGTATTTCATCAGATCCTTTTTTAAATACTTTTCCTGCACCTTTAAAAAACTTCATAATACCTCCAACAGGAACAGCATTTGCATTAAATGTAATTGATAGAAAATATACTATTAAAAAAAAATATTTTAATATCATAAAATTATGAACTAATTACCAATAGGTTATCATTGAGTTTATATTATATGTACAAATATAAATAAATATTATCTAAAATATTATATTTTAATTATACTTTACTTAAAAAATCGAAGTATGGTTTGTTTATTTAAGGATTTTAATTGATTACAAATCAATTGCTCTACCAGCTGAGCTACAAGGGCATAGGCCATAACTATTAACTATTTATTAATTAATCAACTCTTTTTTTTTAAAAAACTCAGATGGTGAAAAACTATTGCTGCACTATTTGATATATTGAGACTTTCAATCTCTTTATTCATATCAATTTTAACAAAAAAATCTGCATATTTACCTGTGTGCTCTCGCATACCAAAACCCTCTGATCCAAAAAGAAGAACATTTTTTCCTTCCCATTTTACTTCTGTAAAATCTTTTTCACCTCTTGCATCAAAACCATAGACCCAAAAGTTTCTTTCTCTTAAATTCTTAAGAGTTGAGTTGATGTTAGATACTTGAAAAATATTTAAATGCTCCATACAACCACTTGCAGACTTGTACATAAGCTTACTATCTTTTGGAAATTGTCTTTCTTTAATTATTAAACCATCTATTTTAAATGATGCAGCACTTCTAATTAATGAACCAATATTTCTTGGGTCAGTTACTTCATCTAAACAAACAAAAGTACAATCTTTTTTTTCTTTAATGTATTCTTTTAAATCAGGTTGATCTAAATGTTCAATTTCCGCAACATAGCCACCATGCATTAATTGTTCCTTAGATGTATATTTGTCTAATTCTTTTTTAGATTTAAAATAAACTTTAACGTCTTCTAAAACATTTTTTTTTGGATTTTTTCTGTGTATATTTTTCTTAGCATCTTCAGTTAAAAACACTCTTAAAACCTTCCGTTCAGAATTTCTAAGAGCTTCGATAACAGCATGTTGACCAGCTATAAAAAAAGATGATTTATTCATAAATTTTAATGAGTTTTACACGTTTTTTTGGATATTTTCTTATTAAATCACGTGTTGCATTTGAATAAATAAAATATATAAAACGCTTGTTGTTTGAAGCTTTATTGAACAGGGGACACTTCCCCAGAGGAGGGGTTCCAGAGCGGTCAAATGGGGCGGGCTGTAAACCCGTTGACTTCGGTCTTCGAAAGTTCGAATCTTTCCCCCTCCACCACTCAATAAATTTTTAAGTAACGTGGAGTGTTACTCTTGGGGTCGTGCGGGTGTAGTTCAATGGTAGAACGCTAGCCTTCCAAGCTGGATGTAAGGGTTCGATTCCCTTTACCCGCTCCAAGAAAAAAAATTATTAATGAAAACAAAAACTGAGGTAAAAAAGTAATGTCAAAAGAAAAATTTGTTAGAAGTAAACCCCACTGTAACATTGGGACTATTGGTCATGTCGACCATGGTAAAACAACTCTTACTGCAGCTATCACAATTACATTAGCAGAAGCAGGTGGAGCAGCAGCAGTAGCTTACGATCAAATCGATAAAGCTCCTGAAGAAAAAGAAAGAGGAATTACAATTTCAACAGCGCACGTTGAGTATGAAACTGAAAAAAGACATTACGCTCACGTTGACTGTCCAGGCCACGCTGACTATGTAAAAAACATGATCACTGGTGCTGCACAAATGGATGGTGCTATCTTAGTAGTTAACGCTGCTGATGGTCCTATGCCACAAACTAGAGAACATATTCTTTTAGGAAGACAAGTTGGAATTCCAGCAATTGTTGTTTACTTAAATAAAGTAGACCAAGTTGATGACAAAGATATGATCGAACTTGTAGAAGAAGAAATTAGAGAACTTTTAACTTCATATAAATATCCTGGAGAAACAACTCCAATCGTTAAAGGTTCAGCTTTAGCAGCAGTAGAAAAAAGAGATGAAGAAATTGGAAAAAATTCAATTTTAGAATTAATGAAAGCTGTTGATGAGCATATTCCACAACCAGCTAGAGATGTTGACAAACCTTTCTTGATGCCTGTTGAGGATGTATTTTCAATTTCGGGAAGAGGAACAGTTGCAACTGGTAGAATTGAATCAGGTGTAATTAAAACTGGTGAAGAAGTTGAAATCGTAGGTATTAAAGAAACTAAAAAATCAGTTTGTACTGGTGTTGAAATGTTTAGAAAACTTTTAGACTCAGGTGAAGCTGGTGATAACGTGGGAATTTTATTGAGAGGTATTGAAAGAACAGACATCGAAAGAGGTCAAGTTCTTTGTAAGCCTGCTTCAATTACTCCACACACTAAATTTGAAGCTCAAGCATATGTACTTAAAAAAGATGAAGGTGGAAGACACACTCCTTTCTTTACTAAATACAGACCGCAGTTTTATTTTAGAACAACAGACGTAACAGGAGAAGTAGAATTACCAGCAGGTACGGAAATGGTTATGCCAGGTGATGATGCTAAATTTACCGTTAAGTTGATTACACCGATTGCAATGTCAGAACAATTAAACTTTGCTATTAGAGAAGGTGGAAGAACTGTTGGAGCAGGAGTAGTAACTAAAATTATAGAGTAACTCTATAAATAGGAGTGTAGCTCAATTGGTAGAGCGCCGGTCTCCAAAACCGGAGGCTGAGGGTTCGAGTCCCTCCGCTCCTGCCAATTAGAGCTAAAAAATTATGAAAAACCCGATTAAATTTATTCAGGAAGTAAAACAAGAGGCATTCAAAGTTTCATGGCCTACATGGAAAGAGACTTTACAAGGTGCTTTAATGGTGTTTGCGATGGCAGTTGTAATGTCTTTATTTTTCTTACTTCTGGATCAAGTTTTAAAGTTTTTCTTAGAATTATTACTTAAGGTGAGTATTTAATGAAAAATTGGTTCATAGTTCAATCACACTCTAACTTTGAGAATAAAGTTTCTGGTTTAATCAGAGAAGAAGCTGAAAAAGCAAAAATTTCTGAAAAATTTGAGGAAATTATTGTTCCAACTCATGATGTAACAGAGGTTAAAAGAGGAAAAAGAATTCAAAGAAAGAAGAAATATTTTCCTGGTTATGTGCTTGTAAAGTGTGAGATGGATAATGACATTTATCATATGATTAAGAACTTAAAGAGAGTAAGCGGTTTTTTAGGATCTAAAGGAATTCCAGTACCAGTTTCCGACAAAGAAATTGAAAAGATTTTAGGTCAAATAAAAGATGGTGTGGCTCAGCCAAAATCTGGTATAGAGTACAGCATTGGTGAAAAAGTTCAGGTAGTTGACGGTCCTTTTGCATCGTTCAGTGGAATGGTGGAAGATATAGATGAAGAAAAGTCTAGACTTAAGGTCTCAGTTTCTATATTTGGACGTCCAACACCAGTAGATTTAGAATATAACCAAGTTGAGAAAGTAAGTTAATGGCAAAAGAAATTAGTGGATTTATAAAGTTACAAATTAAAGGTGGTCAAGCTAACCCAGCTCCTCCTGTAGGACCAGCCTTAGGACAACGTGGTGTTAACATCATGGAATTTTGTAAAGCTTTTAACGACAAAACTAAATCAATGGCTGGAAAACCTGTTCCAGTAGAAATTACAGTTTACAAAGATAAAAAATTTGATTTTAAAATCAAATCTCCACCAGCATCGTTCTTTATTAAAGAAGCAGTTAAACGTAAAAGTGGATCAAAAGAACCTGGAAGAAATATTGTTGCATCAATATCAAAAAAACAATTAGAAGATATTGCTACTCAAAAAATGCAAGATTTAAATGCTCATGATTTAGAAGAGGCAGTAAAAATCATAGCAGGTTCAGCAAGATCAATGGGTATAGAGGTAAAAGAGTAATGCCATCCAAAAGATATAAAAAACTGCCTGAAAAAACAAAAGATTTAAACGCTGAGGCGATTGAAAAATTATTACCTGAAGTTAAGAAAAATTGCACAACCAAATTTGATGAGTCTCTAGATTTAAGTTTTCAAATAAATAACAAACAAAAGAAAAGTGAAGTTAATATCAGAACTGTTGTTAACTTACCTGGTGGTACTGGAAAAAATGTTAAAGTTGCAGTTGTTTGCGAAGATAACAAAGCTCAAGAAGCTAAAGATGCTGGAGCTGACATTGTTGGCAGTGATGAGTTCGTTGAAAAAATTAAAGGTGGTGAATTAAATTTTGAAAAATTAATATGTACACCTGGTATGATGATTAAACTTTCTAAATTAGGTAAAGTTTTAGGCCCTAAAGGATTAATGCCAAATCCAAAACTTGGCTCGGTATCAGAAAATATTAAAGAAGCAGTAACTAATGCTAAATCAGGTCAAGTTGAAATTAGAAATGATAAAGATGGAAATATAGGTGTGAGCATTGGAAAAAAATCATTTCATGATGACCAATTATTAAAAAACTTTCATGCAATCTTAGATGCATTGGAAAAAGAAAAATCAAACAACACTTTAAAAGGGGACCTAATAAAAAACACATTTGTTACGTCATCAATGGGTGTTTCATACAAAGTTAAACTAGGGAAGTCGATATAGTCATGTTAACGAAAGAGCAGAAAAAAAATTATATTACAGAAATGACCACACAGTTTGAAAATAGCAAAGCTGTAATGGTTACACATTATCAAGGTTTAACAATGACTCAATTAGATGAGTTAAGAGCTCAAATGAGAGAGCATGGAATAATCTTTAAAATAACTAAAAATAGAATAACTAAACTAGCTTTGGAAAAAACTAAGTGTAAAGATCTATCAGATTTATTTACAGGGCCAACTGCAGTTGCTTTTGGTGAAGATGCGATAATGTCTGCAAGAATTCTATCAAAATTTGCAAAAGACAACGAAAACTTAAAATTAATTGGTGGAATTATGGATAATGAGG
The DNA here is from genome assembly GCA_902512765.1 of uncultured Pelagibacteraceae bacterium. Taxonomy (GTDB): domain Bacteria; phylum Pseudomonadota; class Alphaproteobacteria; order Pelagibacterales; family Pelagibacteraceae; genus Pelagibacter. Next base: position 46,144 of record CABXKF010000002.1, read on the forward strand.
TCTTAGACCAAGCCGGCGTCCAAAATGTAGCTAGTTTACCAACATTAGACGAAGCAAGAGCAAATATTGTAGGAATTTTAAATGCTCCAGCATCAAAATTAGTGAGTATTTTGCTTGCATACTCAGAAAAAATGAGTAATTTGTCCGCAGAAAATTCTGAAACATAACCCAAAGAGTAAATTATGCCTGACCTAAATAAAATCATCGAAGACCTTTCAAGTTTGACTGTCGCAGAGGCAGCTGAACTTTCAAAACAATTAGAAGAAAAATGGGGTGTAACTCCAATGGCAGCAGCGGCTCCAGCAGCAGCAGGTGCAGCTCCAGCAGAAGATAAAGACGATTTTACAATCATGCTTGTATCAGCTGGCGAAAAGAAAATTAATGTTATTAAAGAAGTTAGAGCAGCAACTTCATTAGGTTTAAAAGAAGCTAAAGATCTTGTAGAGGGAGCACCAAAAGAAGTTAAGTCTGGTGTAAATAAAAAAGAAGCTGAAGAGATCAAAGCTAAACTTGAAGCCGCAGGCGCAAAAGTAGAACTTAAATAAATTAATAAGAAAGAATTCGAATACTGATTATTTTTAATCAGTATTATTAAACATAAATGCAATTATCTTTTACTGAAAAGAAAAACATAAGAAAAAGTTTTGGTAAACTAAAAGAAAGTTTATCTATTCCTAACTTAATTGAAGTACAGAAAAATTCTTACAAAGAATTAACTGAATTTTATGCTGAAACAGAACTTACAAAAGGTTTTGACAGAGTTTTTAAAAGTATATTTCCAATTGAAGATTTAAATGACAAAGCAACATTAGAATATGTCTCGTACAGGTTGGACAAACCTAAGTTTGATGTTGAGGAATGTATTACTAGAGGTTTAACTTACTCATCTGCTCTTAAGTGTACTCTAAGATTAGTTGTTTATGAAATTGATCAAGATAATAATACTAAAGATATATTGTCTGCAAAAGAACAAGAAGTTTATATGGGTGAAGTGCCCATGATGACTAACAGTGGTACTTTTATTACTAATGGTGTTCAAAGAGTTGTAGTTAATCAAATGCACAGAAGTCCAGGTGTATTTTTTGATCATGACAAAGGTAAAACTCACGCAAGTGGTAAACTATTATTTAATGCAAGAGTTATTCCTAACAGAGGCTCTTGGTTAGATTTTGAATATGATGTTAAAGATTTTTTATATTTTAAAATTGATAGAAAGAAAAAAATTTTTGCCTCAACTTTATTGTTAGCATTAGGCTTTACTAAAGCTGAAATCGTTGATGAATTTTATGAAAGTGAACAATTTAACTTTGATCCTAAGACTGAAAAATGGAAGACAAAATTTAATCCAGAAAATTATAAAGCAAAAAATTTCTCAGAAGAAGTTACAGATGCCAAAACTGGTGAAGTAGTAATTAAGTTAGGTGATAAAATTAATTTCCTTAATGCAAAAAAATTAGCTAACGATGGCCTTAAAGAAATTTTGGTAACAAGAGAGTCTATGTATGGAAAGTTTCTACATAGAAATGTTAAAGTTAACGATGAGGAGGAGGGCACTTTTTCAATCGGAACAGAATTAAATGACGCTGTAATTCAACAAATATTAGATGCAAACATCCATTCGTTACAAATATCCGTAACAAACTCAATTAATAAAGGACCTTATTTATTAACAACTATTTTAAATGATAAGAATAATACTAAAGATGAGGCTATTACTGAAATCTATAAAATGCTTAGACCTGGTGAGCCACCAACAATTGAAATAGCTACTCAAATTTTTAATAATTTATTTTTTAGTTCTGACAGATATGACCTTTCTGACGTTGGAAGAGTTAAAATGAACTCAAGGTTAGAACAGGATTGTTCAGACAAAATTACAATTTTGAGAAACGACGATATCATAGCAATCGTTCATAAGATGTTAGATTTAAGAGATGGAAAAGATGAAGTCGATGATATTGACCATCTTGGTAATAGAAGAGTACGTTCTGTTGGTGAGTTAGTTGAAAATCAAGCACGTATCGGTGTCTATAGAATGGAAAGAGCGATAAAAGAAAAAATGACAACTTTAGATGTTGAGTCAGCAATGCCTCAGGATTTAATTAACGCTAAACCTTTAACAGTTTCTTTAAAAGATTTTTTTGCAAGTTCACAACTTTCACAATTTATGGATCAAACTAATCCATTATCAGAGATTACACATAAAAGAAGGGTTTCAGCTTTAGGACCTGGTGGGTTAACAAGAGAAAGAGCTGGTTTTGAAGTTCGTGATGTTCACCCAACTCATTACGGAAGAATTTGTCCAATTGAAACGCCAGAAGGTCCAAACATTGGATTAATAAACAGCTTATCAACTTATGCAAAAATTAACAAATATGGTTTTATTGAAAGTCCATATAAAAAAGTAAAAGATGGTGTTGTTCAAAATAATGTTGAGTATTTATCTGCAATGGAAGAAACAAAATTTACTATTGCACAGGCAAATACTAAATTAGATAAAAACGGAAAAATAATTGAAGAATTGGTTTCTTGTAGACAAAATTTAAATTTTCTTTTAGCTAAACCTGAAACTATTGATTACATTGACGTATCACCTAAACAACTTGTATCGGTTGCTGCTTCGTTAATACCTTTTTTAGAAAATGATGACGCTAACAGAGCTTTAATGGGATCTAACATGATGAGACAAGCAGTTCCATTATTAAAACCTGAATCACCTTTGGTTGGAACGGGTATTGAAAGTGATGTTGCTTTAGACTCAGGTGTTACTATTGTTGCTAAGCGAGATGGAACAGTGGATAAAATTGATGGTAAAAGAATTGTAATTAAAGCTACTGAAGAAACTGACTTTACAAAATCAGGTGTTGATATCTACAATTTACAGAAATTTAAAAGATCAAATCAAAATACGTGCATCAACCAAAAACCTTTAGTTAGAGTTGGTGACAAGGTTAAATCTGGAGATATTATAGCTGATGGTCCCTCTACTAAATTAGGTGAATTAGCTTTAGGTAAAAACGTAACTGTAGCCTTCATGCCATGGCAAGGTTATAATTTTGAGGATTCAATTTTGATTTCTGAAAGATGTGTAACTGACGACGTGTTTACTTCTGTTCATATTGTCGAATATGAAATTATGGCAAGAGATACAAAATTAGGTGAAGAAGATATAACTAGAGATATTCCAAATGTTAATGAAGAAGCATTAAAAAACCTTGATGAGTCTGGTGTTGTTTATATTGGTGCTGAAGTTAATGCTGGTGATATATTGGTTGGAAAAGTAACTCCTAAAGGAGATTCGGCTTCAGGACCTGAAGAAAAATTATTAAGATCAATATTTGGTGAAAAAGCAATAGACGTAACAGATACATCTTTAAGAATGTCTAGAGGAAGTAGTGGGACTGTTGTCGATGTAAGAGTATTCAATAGACACGGTATTGAAAAAGATGAGAGATCAATTACGATTGAAAGAGCTGAAATTGAAGAAGTTCAACAAGACAAAATTGTTGAAGAAGAGATTTTAGAGAGAAGCATTAAACAAAGAGCATCACAATTTTTATCAGGATCTTCTTTAACTAAAAAAGTAAAAGATTTATCAGAAGGTACTAAATTAGATTTTGAATCAATAGATAATTTACCTATCAATGATGTTTTTAAAATTGCTGTTGGTAATGTTAATGATGAAGCAACTTTAGCTCAACTTAAAGATCAATATAATAAAGCAAAACAAGATATTACTGAAAGATTTGAAGATAAAGTTTTAAAGATTAGAAGTGGTGACGATTTACTTCCTAGTGTTATGAAGATGGTTAAAGTTTTTGTTGCAATCAAGAGAAGACTAAGACCTGGAGATAAGATGTCTGGAAGGCACGGTAATAAAGGTGTTGTAAGTAAAATTGTTCCTGTTGAAGACATGCCTTATAGAGAAGATGGAAGACCTGTTGACATTGTTTTAAACCCACTTGGAGTTCCAAGTCGTATGAACGTTGGTCAAATTTTAGAAACTCACTTAGGATGGGCTTGTAAAGAATTTGGTGAAGAGGTTAAAAGATTAGTTAATGAGAATCATAAAAAGATTGAAAAAACTGAAAAAATCTCAAAATTTTTAAAATCTGTTTATGGTGAAGAAACTTTTGATGAAAAAGTTGAAAAATTAAGCAAACCTGAATTCAAAGATTTAGTTGAAACACTGCAAGATGGAATAGCTATTTCAACACCGGTATTTGATGGTGCAAAAGAAAAAAATGTTACAGAGATGCTAGAGCTTGCTAAATTACCAGGTTCGGGACAAACATACTTATGGGATGGAAGAACAGGTGAAAAATTTGATAGACCTGTGACGGTTGGAATAATTTATATGCTTAAACTCCACCATTTAGTTGAAGACAAAATTCATGCTAGATCAACGGGTCCTTACAGTTTAGTTACACAACAACCTTTGGGTGGTAAGGCTCAATTAGGTGGTCAAAGATTTGGTGAAATGGAAGTTTGGGCTTTAGAAGCTTATGGTGCATCATATACTCTTCAGGAAATTTTAACTGTTAAATCAGACGACGTTGCTGGAAGAGTTAAGGTTTACGAAACTATTGTTAAAGGTGAGGAAAATTTTGAGTCAGGTATACCTGAGTCATTTAACGTTCTAGTTAAAGAAATTAAATCACTAGCATTAAACGTGGAGCTTAATTAAAAATGAAAAAAGAATTAACAGATTTATTTAAAAACACTGAGATTTCAGAAGCTCAAAATTTTAATAGTATTAAGATAACATTAGCCAGCCCTGAAAAAATTAAATCATGGACCTTTGGTGAAATTAAAAAACCAGAAACAATAAATTACAGAACTTTTAGACCTGAAAAAGATGGTCTATTCTGTGCTAGAATTTTTGGCCCAATTAAAGACTACGAATGTTTGTGTGGAAAATACAAACGAATGAAATTTAGAGGAATTATCTGTGAAAAATGTGGTGTTGAAGTTACAAAATCTAATGTTCGAAGAGAACGGATGGGTCACATTAACTTGGCAACACCTGTTGCTCATATTTGGTTTTTAAAATCTTTACCAAGTAGAATTGCTTTAGCAGTTGATATGAAACTTAAAGAAATCGAAAGAGTTCTTTATTTTGAAAACTTTATAGTAATTGAACCTGGATTAACTGGATTACAAAAAAATCAACTTCTTAATGAAGAAGAATTAGCCAAATACCAAGACGAGTTTGGTGAAGAGTCATTTGAGGCAGGTATTGGTGCTGAAGCTGTGCTTGAAATGCTAAAAAATTTAGATTTAGAATTAGAAAGAAAAAATCTTATTAACTTTATTAAAGAAACAAAATCAAAAGTTAATGAAGAAAGAGCAATCAAAAGATTAAAATTAGTTGAATCATTTATTGAAACAGGACAGAAACCTGAATGGATGATTTTAACAGTTGTACCAGTAATTCCACCTGAACTAAGACCTCTAGTACCTTTAGATGGTGGAAGATTTGCTACATCAGACTTAAATGATCTTTATAGAAGAGTTATTAACAGAAATAATAGATTAAAAAGATTAATGGATCTAAAAGCTCCTGATATCATTGTTAGAAATGAAAAGAGAATGCTTCAGGAATCAGTAGATGCATTATTCGATAATGGCAGAAGAGGCAGAGTAATAACTGGTACTGGAAAAAGACCACTTAAATCTTTAGCTGAAATGCTAAAAGGTAAACAAGGTAGATTTAGACAGAACTTACTTGGAAAAAGGGTAGATTATTCAGGAAGATCTGTAATTGTTGTTGGACCAGATTTAAAACTTCATGAGTGTGGTTTACCAAAAAAAATGGCTTTAGAACTTTTTAAACCGTTTTTATATGCAAGATTAAATAAGCTTGGATTAGCATCTACAATTAAACAAGCAAAAAAATTAGTTGAAAAAGAAACCAATGCTGTTTGGGATGCTTTAGAATTAATCGTTAGAGAACATCCGGTAATTTTAAACAGAGCACCAACACTTCACAGATTAGGTGTTCAAGCGTTTGAACCTAAACTTATAGAAGGTGACGCAATTGAATTACATCCTTTAACTTGTGCTGCTTTTAATGCTGACTTTGATGGTGATCAAATGGCTGTTCACGTTCCATTAAGCTTGGAAGCTCAATTAGAAGCTAGAATATTAATGCTTTCTACAAACAATATTTTATCTCCATCTAATGGTAAGCCGATTATCGTACCAAGTCAGGATATGATTTTGGGTATTTATTATCTTTCTCAAGAACCTATGACAGATAAACCTTCAGGATATTTTGTCGATGTTGATGCTATTGAATTTGCTTTAGCTTCAGACCAAATTAAAGTTCACAGTACAATCATATCAAGAATTGAAACAGTTGATGATAATGGAAACAAGAAATACGAGAAATATACATCAACAGCTGGAAGATTTTTATTAGCAAATTTACTTCCAAAAAATAGCAATATTAAATTTTCTTTAGTTGATAGATTACTACCTAAGAAAACTGTTTCTGAAATTATAGATGTAGTGTTTAGATTTTGTGGACAAAAAACAACTGTTATATTCTGTGATAAATTAAAAGATTTAGGATTTAAACATGCTTTTAAAGCTGGAATTTCATTTGGTAAAGATGATCTTGTAATTCCAGAAAGCAAAACGCAATTAATTGAAGACACAAAAGGGTTAATTGCAGATTATGAAAATCAATATTCTGAAGGATTAATAACAAGAGGTGAGAAGTACAACAAAGTTGTAGATGCTTGGTCAAAATGCACAGATAAAGTTGCTGGAGAAATGATGAAGGGTATTTCTGCTACTGAAAAAACTCCAGAAGGCTTAAAAATTAATTCAGTTTATATGATGGCTGATAGTGGTGCTAGAGGATCTGCAGCACAAATGAAACAGCTGGCTGGTATGAGGGGTTTGATTGCAAAACCTTCAGGTGAAATTATCGAAAGTCCAATTATTTCTAACTTTAAAGAGGGTTTAACAGCATTAGAGTATTTTAACTCTACACACGGTGCTAGAAAAGGTCTTGCAGATACAGCTCTTAAAACTGCAAGCTCAGGTTATTTAACTAGAAGACTTTGTGATGTTGCTCAAGATTTAACAATTACTAAAATTCAATGTGATGATCCAGGATTTATCGAACTTTCAGAAATTTTAGAAGGTGGAAATGTCGTAGTTAGCTTATCTGAAAGAGCTTTAGGAAGAGTTACTGCAGCTGATGTAAAAAACCCACTTACTGGTGAAGTTGTAATTAAAAAATCAAAAATGATTGATGAAGCAGGTTGCGATTTGATTGATGCTGCTGGTGTAAAATCACTTAAAGTTTACTCAGTAATGACATGTAGTTCAAAACAAGGTGTTTGTTCAACTTGTTATGGAAGAGATTTATCTAGAGGTAAAATGGTACATGTTGGAGAGGCAATTGGAATGATTTCTGCTCAATCAATTGGTGAACCAGGTACTCAGTTGACTATGAGAACTTTTCACGTTGGTGGAACAGCATCAGTTAAACAAGATTCTCAAATTGTAAGTAAAAACGAAGGTATACTTAAAATTTTAAACTCTAATATTTTAGAAGATTCTAAGAAAAACTTAATTGTTATGGGAAGAAATACTCAACTATCCATTGAAGACGATAATGGTGTTCAGGTGGCTGTTTATAAAGTTGCTTATGGATCAAAATTATTTTTTAATAATGGTGATAAAATTAAAGCTAATACAAAAATTTGTGAATGGGATCCATACACTACACCTGTAATCGCTGAAAAAAGTGGTACAGCGAGTTTTGTTGATTTAATTGATGGTGTTTCAATTCAAGAAACTACAGATGATGCAACTGGTATATCCTCAAAATCAGTTATTGATTGGAGAGCTCAATCGAAAAGTACCGATTTAAAACCAAGAATTACTCTTAGAGATGACAAAGGAAATGTTATTAAAAAAGCTGATGATAATGAAGCTAGATATTACTTGGTACCAGACTCAATTCTTTCAATTAAAGATGGTCAAAAAGTTTTTGCTGGAGACGTTATAGCTAGATTACCTAAAGAAACCACTAAGACAAAAGATATTACTGGTGGTCTTCCAAGAGTTGCTGAATTATTTGAAGCAAGAAAAGCAAAAGATAGTGCAATTATTGCTGAAAATGATGGACAAGTTGTATTTGGTAAAGAGGTTAGAGGAAAACAAAGAGTATCTATTGTTCCAGAGGATGGAGCTGAACCTTCTAATTATTTAATTCCAAAGGGAAAACACATTAATTTCAATCCAGGTGAAAAAATACAAAAGGGTGAATACTTACTTGATGGACAACCTTTGCCACATGATATTTTAAGAGTATTGGGAATCAAAGAATTAACTGAATATTTTGTAAACCAAGTGCAAGAAGTTTATAGATTGCAAGGTGTAATTATTAATGACAAACACATTGAGACTATACTAAGACAAATGCTTAAAAAAGTTGAAGTAAAAGTGTCTGGTGATTCTAGTTATTTACCAGGAGAGGTTATTGATAGAATAAAATTTGATATCGTAAATGAAAAGCTGGTAGCTGAAGGCAAGGCACCTGCTGTTGGTGAGCGTGTATTGATGGGTATAACCAAAGCTTCGTTACAAACTGAGTCGTTTATTTCAGCTGCTTCATTCCAAGAAACAACTAGAGTTTTAACAGATGCAGCTATTAAAGGTAAAGTAGACCCATTAAATGGTCTAAAAGAGAATGTTATTGTGGGTAGATTGGTTCCTGCTGGAACAGGTCATATCAAAAACAAATGGAACAAAAAAGCACTTGAGGATGACAATAATTTTATTGCTGAACAAGATAAATTAGAAACATCCGAACCTTTAGAAACTCCTGCAAATCAGTAAAAATATCACTTAATACTTGAAGTTTTAGTTTGACAAAGTCAGATTAATAAGTATTTTGGCGATGTTTTTGGTTGGAATGTAGTACCTACTAATAGTACTAAACGCTGCCACAAAATAACCTGTCAGTTATTTTCTTCTAAAAATAAATTAATTAATTTTATAAAAAATTTATGCCAACTATTAATCAGTTGTTAAGAAAAAAAAGAGTTAAACAATTAACTAGGAACAAAGTTCCTGCATTACAAAAGCAACCTCTCAAAAGAGGTGTGTGTGTTAAAGTTTATACAACTACTCCAAAAAAACCAAACTCTGCATTAAGAAAAGTTGCAAGAGTAAGACTGTCAAATGGCTTTGAAGTTACTGCTTACATTCCAGGTGAAGGACACAATCTTCAAGAGCACTCAGTAGTACTAATTAGAGGTGGTAGGGTAAAAGATTTGCCAGGTGTGCGTTATCATATTTTAAGAGGAAACCTTGACACACAAGGTGTTGCTAATAGAAAAAAAAGAAGATCTTTATATGGAACTAAAAAAGGTAAATAATGTCTAGAAAAAAAACTCAACCAAAAAAAAATGTTGTTCCAGATCCAAAGTTTAATTCAACTATCATACCAAAGTTAATTAACAATATAATGTACGATGGTAAAAGAGGTGTTGCTGCTAAGATTGTTTACGACGCAATAGATAAAATTAAAACAAAATCTAAAGATGAGCCAATTAATATTTTTAATGAAGCTATAAATAATATTAAGCCAACTGTTGAAGTAAGATCAAGAAGAGTTGGTGGTGCTACTTATCAAGTTCCTGTTGAAGTAAAAAGCAAAAGAGCTCAAGCACTAGCTATTAGATGGTTAGTAGATTCTGCAAGAAAAAGAAAAGATAAACACATGTCAGATAAAATTTTTAATGAATTGTTTGATGCTTATGAGAAAAAAGGTGCTGCAGTTAAAAAAAGAGAGGATGTGCATAAAATGGCTGAGTCTAATAAAGCCTTCGCACATTTTAGATGGTAATAAATTATGGCTAGAACTCATACACTAGATAAATATAGAAATATTGGGATCATGGCCCACATCGACGCTGGTAAGACTACTACAACAGAAAGAATTTTATACTATACAGGTAAAAGCCATAAAATAGGTGAAGTGCATGATGGTGCTGCAACTATGGACTGGATGGAACAAGAACAAGAAAGAGGAATTACAATTACCTCTGCTGCAACTACTTGTTTTTGGAATGATCATAGAATTAATATTATAGACACACCAGGTCACGTAGATTTTACAATTGAAGTTGAAAGATCTCTTAAGGTTTTAGATGGTGCGGTATGTGTTTTTGATGGTGTTGCAGGTGTAGAGCCTCAATCAGAAACTGTTTGGAGACAAGCAGACAAATACAAAGTTCCAAGAATTTGTTTTGTGAATAAGTTGGATAGAACTGGTGCAGATTTTTTTAGATGTGTAGACATGATTAGAGATCGATTGGGTTGTAAACCATTACCTTTACAAATTCCGATTGGTATCGAAGCATCATTATCTGGTGTTGTAGATTTAGTGAAAATGAAAGCACAAGTTTGGAAAAATGAAGCATTAGGAGCTGAATGGGAATACAAAGATATTCCTGATGATTTAAAAGAAATTTCTCAAAAGTACAGAACTGAATTAGTTGAAACTGCTGTTGAACAAGACGAAAAATTAATGGAAGCTTATTTAAATGGTGATGAAATTAAAGAAGAAGATTTAGTAAAATGTATTCGAAAAGGAACTTTAAACTTCAGTTTCGTGCCGATTACTACAGGTTCTGCATTTAAAAATAAAGGTGTACAGCCATTACTTGATGCAACAATCAATTACCTACCAAGCCCAATTGATATTGGGTCAATTAAAGGAACAAAACCAGGTTCAGAGGAAGAACTGGAAATGAAATTTGAAGACACAGTTCCTTTTTCTGCCTTAGCTTTTAAAGTTGCGAATGATCCATTTGTTGGTTCACTTACTTTTATTAGAATTTACTCTGGAACTATCAAAACTGGTACAGCTGTTTACAACACATCAAAAGATAAAGAGGAAAGAGTAGGCAGAATGCTTTTAATGCATGCTAACTCAAGAGAAGATATTAAAGAAGCAAATGCTGGAGATATTGTTGCCTTAGCTGGTTTAAAAAATACTATAACTGGCCACACGTTATGTGATGAGAGTAATCCTGTGTTACTTGAACCAATGGAATTCCCAGAACCTGTAATAGAAATTGCTGTAGAGCCAAAGACAAAAGCTGACCAAGAAAAAATGGGTGAAGCACTTGGAAGACTTGCAGCTGAAGATCCTTCATTTAGAGTTACATCTGATGAAGAGTCTGGGCAAACAATCATTAAAGGTATGGGTGAACTTCACTTAGATATTATTGTAGATAGAATGAAAAGAGAATTTAAAGTTGAAGCAAATGTTGGTGCTCCTCAAGTAGCTTATAGAGAAACTTTAGAAAATGCTTCGGAAGTTGAATATACTCATAAAAAACAAAGTGGTGGTGCAGGTCAATTTGCGAAAGTCAAACTACTAGTTGAACCTCAAGAACCAGGCGCTGGAAGATCTGTTGAAAGTAAAATTAAAGGTGGTGCAATTCCTAAAGAATTTATCCCAGGTGTAGAAAAAGGTATTGAAACAGTTTCAGATAATGGAATTTTAGCTGGCTTTCCCATGATAGATTATAAAGTAACTATTATCGATGGATTACACCATGATGTAGATTCAAGTGTTCTTGCCTTTGAACTTGCTGGTAGAGCCTGTTTTAAAGAAGCTTGTACTAAAGGAACATTAAAACTACTCGAGCCTGTTATGAGAGTTGAAGTAGTTACTCCAGAAGATTATATGGGTGATGTAATAGGTGACCTAAATAGTAGAAGAGGCCAAATCAGCACTCAAGAACAAAGAGGTAATGCAACTGTAATTACAGCAATGGTTCCATTAGCAAACATGTTCGGATATATAAATAATTTAAGATCAATGTCTCAAGGAAGAGCCCAATATTCTATGTTCTTTGATCATTACTCTAAAGTACCACAAAATGTACAAGACGAAGTAACTAAAAAGATTGCAGGGTAATTATGGAAAAACAAAATATTAGAATTAAACTTAGAGCTTACGACAATAAAATTTTAGACGCATCTACTGAAGAAATAGTAAATACCGTAAAAAGAACAGGTGCAACTATTAAAGGACCCATTCCATTACCAACTAGAATTGAAAGATATACAGTTTTAAAAGGTCCACATATCGATAAAAAAAGTAGAGAACAATTTGAGTCAAGAACTCATAAAAGATTAATAGATATTATTGAACCAACACCACAAACTGTGGAAGCTTTAATGAAACTTGACCTTGCGTCAGGTGTTGATGTGGAGATAAAAATTTAATTATGTCTGAGATAGCTTTAATAGGAAAAAAAATAGGTATGACTAGAGAGTTTTACAAAACTGGTCAGCTAGTTCCTGTGACTGTACTTAAAGTTGAAAAGGCTAGAGTTATCCAAGTTATAGATGAAGAAAAAAGAGGCTATAAAGCTGTACAACTTGGTTACGGAAAGATAAAAAATTCAAAACTTACAAAATCAATGAAAGGTTTTTTTGCTAAAAAGAATACTGAAGCAAAGAAAACTCTAAAAGAATACAGAGTTAAAGATACTGAAAATTATAAAGAAGGTAACGAGTTTGGTTTAGAAATATTTAAAGATATAAAATTTGTAGACACAAGATCTAAAACAATAGGAAAAGGTTTTGCTGGTGCAATGAAAAGATGGAATTTTGGTGGTTTAAGAGCCAGTCACGGTGTTTCTGTTTCACATAGAGCCCATGGTTCAACTGGACATAGCCAAGATCCCGGCAAAGTATTTAAAGGTAAAAAAATGGCTGGTCATATGGGTGACAGACTTAGAACAATGCTTAACATTGAAATTATTAAAACAGATTTAGAAAACGAACTTTTGTATTTAAAAGGTTCGATCCCAGGCTCAAAAAATTCAGAAGTAGTAGTGAGAAAATCAGTTAAAAACATAAACAAAATGACAATTTCAGAAAAAATTGCAGCAGCAGAAGAAGCTAAAAAAACACCTGATAAAAAGAAAAAATAATGAAAATAGAAAAAATAAGCATTGACGGTAAAAAAGATACTATAGAAGTATTAGATAAAATATTTTCTGCAAAAATTAATAGTAAGTTGGTAAGTAGCGTTTTATATAAAACTAACGCTAACTACAAAGGTAGACACGCTAAAACGAAACAACAAAATGAAGTGAGTGGCCCTACATCAAAAATTTATGCCCAAAAAGGAACTGGTGGAGCAAGACACGCAAGTAGAAAAGCACCAATATTTGTTGGTGGTGGTATAGCACATGGTCCTAAGGGTGAGCTTGCTTACAAAAAAAGAAAATTAAATAAAAATGAGAAGAAGCTAAGTGTAGCATCTTTAATTACTGAAAAAAATAAAGACAAAAATTTATTAATTTTAAGTGATTTTTCAGCTGAAATAAAAAAAACTAAAGAAATGAATGCTATTATTCAAAAATTAGAAATATCAAATTCTTTAATTATCTTAGATAAAGCTTCTAAAGAGAAAATTGAAAAATCAGCCAGAAACATTCCAAATGTTAAAGTAACTGATGTAAACCATTTTAGCTCATACGATATTATAAAATTTAAAAAAGTTGTTTTTACTGAAAGCTCAGTAAAAGAGCTAGAAAAGAGATATTCTTAAAATGGATAAAATACATTTATACGATAAAATTGTTTCTCCAATGGTTACAGAGAAATCAACAAATTTATCAGAACAAAATAAAATTGTTTTTAAAGTTCCTGCAGGTGCAAATAAAACAAATTTAAAAAAAAATATTGAAAAAATTTTTAAAGTAAACGTGACTAAGATTAATATAATCAACAAACAGAATAGAGTTAAAATAACCAGAGGAAAAAAAGTGAGAGTTTCTGGTTTTAAAAAAGCAATAATAACACTTAAAAAAGGTCAAAGCATTGACCTAACTACAGGAATTTAATAAATGGCATTAAAAACTTTTAAACCTTATACAAAATCTACCCGAGGAACTATTCTGGTTGACAGAACTGGTCTATGGAAGGGTAAGCCTTTCAAATCACTTGTATCTCCAAAAAATGCAATGAAAGGAAGAAACAATAACGGACATATAACTAATATTAATAGATCTGGTGGCCATAAAAAAATGTATAGACATGTAGATTTTTACCGTAAAAAATTTGATATGGAAGCTACCGTTGAAAGAATTGAATATGATCCAAATAGATCGTGTTACATTATGTTAGTAAAATTTGAAGACGGTTCTCATGCTTACTATTTAGCACCACAAAAAATCAAGGCTGGTGATAAAATTGAAAATGGTTCTAAAAAAGAAATTAAAGTTGGAAATTGTATGCCACTCCAAGATATTCCAGTTGGTATAAACATACATAACGTTGAAATTCAACCAGGTGCTGGTGGTAAAATTGCTAGATCTGCAGGTTCGTCAGTAACAATTAGTGGTTTAGATGGAAACTATAGTTTAATTAAATTAGCTTCAGGCGAAGTTAGAAAAATAGACTCTAGATCTTTGGCTACAATAGGAATTTTAACTAATCCAGATCAAAAAAATATTAAAATTGGTAAAGCAGGAAGATCAAGATGGCTTGGAAGAAAGCCACATACTAGAGGAGTTGTGAAAAACCCTGTAGATCACCCTCATGGTGGTGGAGAAGGTAAATCAGCTGGTGGTAGACATCCTGTTTCACCTACAGGTCAATCTGCTAAAGGATTAAAAACAAGAGATAATAAGAGAACAGATAAATATATTGTTAAGAGAAGAAATAAGAGGAAGGATACTAAGTAATGGCTAGATCAGTATGGAAAGGACCTTTTGTTGAGGAAAGCTTAATGAAAAAAGTTGATAAATACAAAGATGATCCAAAGAAAATTCCAATTAAAACATGGTCAAGAAAGTCAACAATATTACCTGATTTTGTTGGTGTAAGTTTTCAAATTTATAACGGTAAAAAATTTATACCAATCACAATCTCAGAGGATATGGTTGGACACAAATTAGGTGAATTTTCACCTACGAGGACTTTTTATGGTCATACACCAGCAGATAAAAAAGCTAAACCTGCAACAGCGGCTAAAAAATAAATATGAATAAGACAAAGAAAAAAAATAGAAAAAAAGTTGATACAGTTAAATCTGTAAACAATAGTATAAGAACTAGTGTTAGAAAGCTTAATCCTATTTTAAAAAGTATTGTTGGAAAAAAAGTAGATGTAGCTATTCGAGATTT
>CABXKF010000003.1 GCA_902512765.1 uncultured Pelagibacteraceae bacterium
TTGGAAATTATTCAATTAAACTTCGAAAGAAAATTAATTCAGATTTAGTAGAAGAAGTTTGGAATGGTGATAAAGAAAAAGAAAATCTAGGAGTAGAGTATTTTGGTGTAGGAGATTTAGAAGTAAGCAATAATGATAAATACCTAGGATATTCTTTAGACACCAAAGGCTCTGAATATTATACAATTTCTATAAGAGATATTGAAACCAATAAAATCATCACAAAAGAAATTTCTGAAACTTCAGGAGGAATTACTTTTAGTTTAGATGATAAATATATTTTTTATTCTAAACTTGATGAAAATCATCGTGCAAGGAAAATATATAGGCATGAAATTGGTAATTTTAAAAACCAAGATCAGCTAATTTTTGAGGAAAAAAGTGAGGCATTCACTGTTAGCATTGGCTTAAGCTCTGATGAAAAATATTATTTTATTAATACATCTGACCATAACACATCTGAACAATACTATTTTAATGTAGATGAGAAAAACCCTTCACCAAAATTAATAATGAAAAGAGAGAAAGGAATTCTCTACTCGGTTAGTTCTTGGGATGGAAAATTTTATAATCATACCAACAAAAATGCTGAAGATTTTAAAATAGATATTTCTAATAGTCTTACACTTCAAGAATGGAAAACATTTATACCTCCAAGAGATGAAGTTTTAATAGGTGGGCTAACTTTTTTAAAAGACTGGATTATTAGATCTGAAACTTCCAACGCACTAGATAAATTATTTGTTAGAAATATTACATCAGATCTTGAAGAGGAATTAATATTTTCTAATGAAAGTATTTATGTACCAGGTATTTCTTTGGTTCAAAGAGATAGAAATACTAACAAATTATATCTTGGCTATTCGTCTCCCAAAACCCCGTCAAGGGTTTATTTGTACGACTTACATAATAAATCTAAAAAACTTGTTAAAGAACAAGAAATACCTTCTGGACATAATCCAGACAATTATATTGTTGAAAGAGTAGAATATAAATCTCACGATGGAAGGTTAGTTCCTCTAACAATTACCAGACATAAAAAAACTAAAATTGATGGCTCAGCAAACGTACTACTATATGGATATGGTTCATACGGTAGCTCTATGAGTCCAAACTTTTCTTCTACAAGATTAAGCTTAATTGATAGAGATATTATATGGGCAACAGCTCATATCAGGGGTGGTATGGAAAAAGGAATGAAATGGTGGAAAGAGGGAAAACTTACAAATAAAAAAAACACATTTGAAGACTATATCTTTGCTGCAAAATACTTAATTAACAACAAGTATTCATTAAAAGGAAAGATAATAGGTATGGGTGGATCTGCAGGAGGATTGCTAATGGGCGCTGTTGTTAATCAGGCTCCAGAATTATTTCTTGGAATTGTTATGGCTGTACCATTTGTAGATTCTCTAACAACAAATCTTGATCATTCTCTTCCATTAACTGTTGGGGAGTTTGATGAATTTGGAAATGCTCAAGATAATAAAGAACATTTTGATTATATATTTTCATATGCACCATATAATAATGTTAAAAAAATGGATTACCCTCATATATTAATTACCACAAGCTTAAGTGATAATAGAGTTTTGTTTGATGAGCCTGCAAAATTTACTGCAAAATTAAGAGAATATAAAACTGATAATAATTTACTTCTTTTAAAAACAGAAATGAACGCAGGTCATGGGGGGAAATCTGGAAGAGATGGTGCTATTGAAGAAATTGCAATTGATTATGCGTTTGCACTAAAAATATCAGAAAAAATTTAATCCTGTAGATCTTGAAACAGTAAAACTAATTCCTATATATATTATGTAAGTCGCCTAATGGGGCTCACATAAATAAACTTGCTTAACAAAGGAGAATATAATGACAAGTAAGGATCTATCAATCTTTAACTCACTAAGACCATTTTCAATTGGTTTTGACGATATGTTTGATCAATTTGAAAATATGCTTGGAAATGGAAATTTGACCATGCAGTCAAATTATCCACCATACAACATAAGAAAAACTGGAAAAGATAACTATGCTATTGAAGTTGCATTGGCTGGTTTTAATAAGAATGATGTTGAGGTTGAGTTTGAAGATAATTTATTAACTGTAAGAACCAAGCAAGTTAATAAATCTGATGAAAACAATGTTGATGGGGAAATAATTCATAAAGGTATTTCACAAAGACAATTTGCAAGATCATTCACTATTGCTGATGACGTAAAGGTAAATGGTGCTGAACTAAAAGACGGTCTATTAACTATTTCTTGTGAAAGAATTATACCAGAACATAAAAAGAAAAAACTTATAGAAATTAAATAAGTTTACCTTGCTTGCGGGGATAAAGTCCTCGCAAGTACTTAATTAAAAACAACCATTTGATACAAAACCAATAACAATTTTATCGGGATTTATTTCAAATCTTCTCTCGCAAGGAATTCCATATTTTTTTGTATTATAAATTAATTCAAAATTTCCTTTTGCATTCTTGAAATCTTCATCTGGTTTTCCTAAATCCATCTGTAAAACACTCGCAGGCTTACTAATGTATTTGCTTAATTTTTCATTCTCTTTTTCAACAATTTTATTTGTTTTGTCTTTGATTGTTTGACATCCGGCAATCATCAAAAATGAAAAAGATATAATTAAAAATAATTTTAGTTTTGCCATAAAATAACAATAACATTACAATTATGGCATAATTATAAACTTCTGAGTTGAAATATGTGAATAAACGCTAGTTTTGCAGGGTATTTATAAGAAGAATCAAATATTTGTCACTTAAAAGGAGGACAAATGCTTGAAAATTATTTCAATTATAAAAAACACAAAACAGATTTTAAAACAGAAGTAATAGCCGGAACTACTACGTTTTTAACGATGGCTTATATAATGTTTTTAAATCCATTTATCTTATCGGGTGAATTTGCCGGACCCGAGAAAGGTTTCTTTGATTTCGGCGCAGTTTATACAGCAACAATATTAGCAACAGCACTTGCATGTTTTATAATGGCTTTCTATGGAAAAACTTGGCCAATTGGACTTGCACCAGGAATGGGAATTAATGCATTCGTTGCTTTTGGAGTTTGTGCAGGAATGGGTTACACACCTCAAGAAGCTTTGGGTGCAGTACTAGTTGCCGGTGTATTATTTTTAATTATATCTCTTACACCTATTAGAGCTTGGTTAATAAATTCCATACCTAGAAGTCTTAAGTTGGGTATTGGAGCTGGTATAGGTTTATTCTTAGCAATTATTGGCTTACAAATTATGGAGGTAGTTGTTGATGATCCAGTTACACTTGTAAAACTAGGCGATCTAAGTAATCCATTAGTTTTATTAGGTTGTGCTACATTCATAGCAATTATTGTTTTAGAAAAAATGAATGTCAAAGGTAATATCATTATTGGTATATTGGTATTTAGTATTATTGCCTGGGCTGCAGGACTTGCAAACTTTAATGGTATTGCGAGCTCTCCTCCACCAATGACGTACTTGTTTGAATTTGACTTATCTGCTGCAATGACTGCGGGAATGTCTACGGTAATATTTACTTTGTTATTCATAGACTTCTTCGATACAGCTGGAACCTTAACATCAGTTGCAAACGTTGCTGGTAAAGTTGATAAGCAAGGAAAAGTTCAAGATATTAATAAAGCTATGCTAGCTGATAGCGTTGGTTCAGTTGCGGGTGCAGTTATGGGAACTACAACTGTTACAAGTTATGTTGAGTCTGGAGCTGGCGTAAAAGCTGGTGGAAAAACTGGAATGACATCTCTTGTAATTGGATTGCTATTCTTGGCATGTATATTTTTTGCTCCACTTGCAACTAGTCTACCAAAACAAATTGATGGAGCGGCTTTAGTATTTGTTTCAGTTCTTTTTGTAAGAAACATTACAGATATAGAATGGGATGATATTGGAGAGGCTGCGCCTGCAATTCTTGCGATGATTGCAATGCCTTTAACATACAGTATTAGCAATGGTATTGCTTTAGCATTTGTGTCTTACGCTTTAATAAAAATATTTACTGGCAAGTTTTCAACTACTTCGCCAGCAATATTTATTATTGCGATACTTAGTGTTATTAGTTTCGCAGTTGCTTAAAATATTTAATAGGGCTAGCTTTAACTAGCCCTATTTTTTAATTTCTTTTTATAATTTCTTCTATAGATAATTCTTCATAATGTTCGGTTGGCTGAACAATCCATGGATCTGTATCTAATCTTACTGGACAAAAATCTGGTTCAAAAGTTGATGATTTTTTTTTCCATAAACAGGCTGTTTTAACTTCATTTATATAATCCTTCGTTGGACCATAATTTTTTAGCCATTCTATACTTTTATTTAATGTTAAACCTGTGTCTGAAAGATCATCAACCAAAAGTACTTTATTATAATCTTTGTTTTCTGCTAAAGAACTAATTTCCCTTGCAAACATTAGTTGCCCTTGTTTATCTTCCATACCTTCTCCAGAGTAGCTCTGGATAACAATGTAGGCTATTGGTAATTTTAAAATTCTTGAAAGGATATCCAAAATTGGAGCTGCACCTCTCATTATTCCAACTAGAACCGTAGGTTTATATTTTTTATGAATCTCGATTGCTAACTTTTCAACAATTTTGTTATACTCATCAAAAGTGATAATTAATTTGTTAGCCATAAATTTTACTATCATAACTAAAAAATTTTAAAAGGGAGAAATAATGAAAGCTTATTGGATCAGTTTATATGTAAAAGTTGAAAATCAAGATAATTTAAAAAAATATGCAGAGGTTGTTACACCAATTATTAAAAGTTTTGGGGGCGTTCCCCTTGTAAGAGGCGGAAAACATAAAACATTTGAAGGAGATAATTTTGTCAGAACAGTTGTTTGGGAATTTCCAAGTTATGAAAAAGCAATTGAATGTCACAATTCAACAGAATATTTAGCTGGATGGGATTTAGCAAAAGACACCACTGAGAGACATATGCAGGTAATTGAGGGCTTTAGTACTGAATAGGTTCAGGATCTATACTCCTCCACAAATACCAGGTTGCAACAGAACAATATGGTGAAAATCTTTTTTGCAACAAATTTACAAACTTCTCAGGTGGTAAATATTTTTTTTTATAATTTTTAGAAATTGCCCTGAGTAGTCCAATATCTTGTACTGGCCAAATATTAGAACGATTATAAGTAAATAATAAAATCATTTCTGCAGACCATCTCCCAATTTGTCTCAATTGTGAGAGATATAAAATAGCATCTTCATCTGACATTTTTGATATTAATCTTGGATTAAAAGTTTTATCCAAAGTTTGTTTTGCTAAACTTTGAATTCCTTTTACTTTTTGTTTACTGAGACCGCATGATTTCAATTGTGCAAATGTTAATGTAGTTACCATTTTGGCATTAATATTATTTTTACATTTTTTTTTAAATTTTAAAAAAACTGAGTTTGCTGCTGCAACACTTATCTGCTGACCAATAATACTTTTACATAATGAAAAAAAAATATCTTTTCTTGTTGTTAGAATTTTTTCTGTAGGAGATTTATATTTCATAATTAAACTAGCCATCACTTTATCTTTATGAGATAAATTTTTTTTTGCTCTACTCCAATAACTAGGTATCTCACTCATGTCTTGATAGTGATAAATTTTTTTTTAAAATTATTTCGCGTCTAAATATTATTATTGAAGATGCTATTACTAAAATAGCTCCGATTAGAGTTTTTGTTGTTGGAATTTCATCCCAAATTAAATAACCAAATATTATAGCAAATACTAATGCCAAATACTTTACTGGAGTAACCAAACTTACTTCAGATAGTTTATAAGACTGGGTTAGCCATAAGTTTGCTAATCCTCCTAAAATTCCTATCATGGATAATAAAAATAAATCTACTAAATTTGGTAATAACCAATTTTGATAAAATGTAAAAAAACTTAAAATCATTATTGAAATTGAAAAAAAGAAACCTATTAACCAAACTGGTTCTGTTGTGGATAATTTCCTAATAGTTATAGCTACATAAGATAGTCCTAAGCAAAAAATAATAGGTAGAATAAAATAAAAATTTAAGGAACTAAATCCTGGCTCTGAGATAACAATAATCCCAATAAAACCAACTATAACTGCTAACCATCTATAAAAACCAACTTTTTCATTTAATAAAAATATTGAAAAAATAGTAGTAAATATTGGTGCTGCAAAAGTAACACTAACAACAGTAGCTAATGGAAGATTTCTTAAAGCAATAACAATTGAAATTAACGCAATTATTCCAGCCATACATCTTTTAAAATGTAACAATGGTCTGCTCGTTTTATAAAAATCAATATATCTTTCCTTAGGAATGATAAATAAAATAGGAATTAATCCACAAAAACCTCTAAAAAACAAAACTTGTCCAACTGGGTAATCATTGGTCCATTTTACAATCACATCCATTACAGAAAATGCACATATAGAGATAAACATGTAAAAAAAGCCTAATTGATTTTTAGAGAACATGTGATTAAGTTTAGATCAAATAATCTAATTATCAATGGAAATAGCAATTTTAGCACTTGGATGTTTTTGGGGACCTGAAATTAAGTTTAACAAACTTGAAGGGATTCTAAAAACTGAAGTAGGTTACTGTGGTGGTGACGGTAGTAAAACTAATTATAAAGAAGTTTGTTCAGGCACAACTAACCATGCTGAAGTAGTAAAATTAGAATTTGATCCTAAATTAATTTCATATGAAAAAATTATCAAATATTTTTATGAAATTCATGATCCAACCACCTTAAACTCTCAAGGTCCAGACTTTGGAACTCAGTATAGAAGTGAAATATTTCATTTTAACGATCAACAGAAACAAATTGCTGAAAAAATTACCAATGAGGAAAATAAAAAATTATCTGGAAAAATTGTTACAAAAATTTCTATGGTAAAAAATTATTGTCCAGCAGAAGAATATCATCAAAAATATTTAGAAAAGAGATAAAATGTCATTAGTAGATACAAATTGGCTAGAAGAAAATATAAATAAAGTTAAGATTATTGACTGCTCTTGGCATATGCCACAAACAAAAAGAAATGGTTTTATTGAATATCGTAAAGAGCATATTCCAAATGCTATTTTTTTTGATCTAGATAAAAATTCAAAGATAAATACAGATTTGCCTCACATGTTAACTGATGCAAAATCATGGGAAGTAATTGTAAGTAACATGGGAATAGAAAATAATGATGAAATAGTAATTTATGACAACTCAGATGTTATAAGTTCCTGTAGATGTTGGTATAATCTAATTTATTTTGGTCATAACCCAAAAAAAGTTCATGTATTAAACGGTGGTTTAAAGAAGTGGAAAAATGAAAATAAATTAACAGACAGCAAACAAAAAAATTTAAAAGTATCAATTTATAAAGCAGAAGAAAATAAGCAGCTTGTTAAAAATAAAAAAGAAATAGATGAAAATATTCAAAAAAAAGAATTTGAAGTTGTCGACGCTAGAAGCAAAGAAAGATTTGAAGGAAAAGTCGTAGAGCCAAGAAAAGGCTTAAAAAGTGGATCTATCGAAAATTCTTTTTGTATCCCTTTTTCTGAATTAATAAATGAGGATCATACATTTATTAACAAAGATGAAATTATAAAAAAATTTAATTCAGTAGGATTTGATATAAATAAAAACCTAGTATTTTCTTGTGGATCTGGAGTCACTGCGAGCGTATTGGCACTAGCTTATTCAATAATAAATGATAAATATATGCCCACAATTTACGATGGCTCATGGTCTGAGTATGGAAAGAATTAAATTATGAAAAGATCAACAAAAATTATATCAATAGTATTAATCTTCTTTTTTATCATTGCAGCAGTAATCATTGCCAGAACAATGATTGGTAATCATTTTAAGAAAAAATTTAGCAAAAGACCACCCCCAGGAATAATTGTTCAAGTGGTTGAACAAAAATTATTTCAAAACACTATCGAGACATTTGGTACTGCAGTTCCAGCACAAATTAAATCCTTTAATATTGAAAAATATGAGATTTTAGAGCCGATTAAATTTAATACGAAAGTTAAAACAGGAGATGTAATTGCAAAATTAAAGAATAGAAACATAACCACTCCTTTCGATGGAATTATTGGTAAACGAGATTTTTCTAATGATATAGATGTATCAAAGAGTTCAATTATATTAAATTTAGAAGATACTTCAGTTCTATTTGTTGATGTAGATATACCTGAAACGTTTGCGCCATATGTAAAAAAAGGTCAAAACGTAAATATAAAATTTTCTGGAAATGCTCTTAAAAAATACTCTGGAACTGTAGAATCTACTGCAAGCAGAATTGATACAAATAAAAGATCTCTTCCAGTTAGAATTAAACTTGATAACCCTGACAATGAACTTTTATCTGGATCGCTATTAGAGATCTCTATTAACTACAATGAGAGAAACTCGTTAAGCATTCTTGATACTAGTTTGCTAATGGAGGGTGATAATGTTTATGTATATAAAGTAGACAAAGAAAATACTGTAAAAAAAGTAGCAGTAGAAATTGGTTTAAGAAAAAAAGGAATTGTAGAAATCAAATCTGGTCTTGAAGATGGTGACACAGTAGTCGCTGAAGGTCTAAAAAAAACAAGACCTAATGGAAAAATAAAACCAATTAAATATGGTTCAAAACCAAAGTCATCAAGTTGGAAGAAAAAAGGTAAACCAGCTAAGACAGAGCAGAAAAAAAGTAAGTTTGATTGGTTAAAAAAATTAAACCCATTTAAAAAATCTGAGACAGAGAAAAAATAAATAAATGTACATCACCGAAGTAAGCATAAAACGACCTGTAGTAGCATGGGTTCTATCTTTAATACTTATTGTATTTGGTTTATTTGTTTATTCTGAACTGCCGGTAAGAGAGCTACCTGATGGTTTACAGCCACCTGTAGTGCAAGTTAAAGTTGATTATAAATCTGCGTCAGCTCCAATTGTAGATCAAGAAATAACTCAGGTTATCGAAGATGTTATTGGAGGAGCAGAAGGAATTAAGAATATTGACTCTAAGTCTGAAAACGGAAGAAGTAGTATTAACATCGAGTTTGATACGGATATTGAGCTTGATGATGCCGCAAATGACATAAGAGAAAGAGTGGCTAGAGTAGTCGATAATCTTCCTTCTGAAGCAGATGCTCCACAAATATTAAAACAAGCAGCAGGTTTTACCACAACAATGTGGCTTTCTGTTTCGTCTTCAACATGGTCGGATTTAGAACTTGGCGATTATGCAGATAGATATTTAGTGGATTCTTTCTCAAGTGTAAAAAATGTTGGAAGAATTCTACTGGGAGGTCTTAGAGAACTTAGTGTTAGAGTTTGGATTGATCCTATTAAGCTAGCTGCAAATGATATGACTATTCAGGAAGTAGAAAATGCACTTAGAAATGAGAACATAAGTCTGCCTGCTGGAACTTTGGAAGCAGATAATATAGATCTAACAATTAATTTAGATAAATCCTATAACAACATTGATGAATTAAAATTTTTACCTATTAAAAGAACAAAAGATAAAATAGTTAGATTATCAGATGTTGCAAATGTAGAATTAGGTCCTGTTTCTGAAAAAACATTATTTAAAGCTCAAAGTAAAAATAATTTAAATCAAAAAACAGTTGGTATTGGGATTTATGCCAAGAGTGGTGCCTCAACAGTTGAGCTATCAAAAGAAATCCAAAAAAAAATTGTTGAAGTTAGAAAAACTTTACCAGAAGGTCTCAAGTTAGAAGTTTCATTTAACAGAGCCACATATGTTAAGGCTGCAATTGATGAAGTTTATAAAACTTTAGCAATTGCATTTGTTTTGGTTGTAATAATAATTTATTTATTTTTAGGTAATATTAAAGCAGTAATAGTTCCTGCTGTTGCTCTACCAGTTAGCTTAATTGCATCATTTTTAGGTATTTATTTATTTGATTTATCAATAAATATTTTTGTGCTTCTAAGTTTTATACTAGCAATTGGAATTATAACCGATGACTCTGTTATTATGACAGATGCAATATATAGAAGAATAGAAAATGGAGAAAATCCATTAGTTGCTGCATATAAAGGGTCTAAACAAATTACTTTTGCAATTGTTGCAACAACTTTAATTTTACTTGCTGTTTTTATTCCATTGATTTTTATTAAAGGAATATCGGGAACTTTATTTAGAGAGACTGCTATAGCTTTATCTTTTTCAATTGTTGTATCATCATTTGTTGCTTTAACTTTGTCACCAATGCTTGCGAGCAAATTTTTAGATAAAAAAGCTAGTTCTGGATTCTTTGTAAAAAAATTTAATATTTTTTTTCAGGGTTTTTCTAATTTTTATAAAGAAACATTAAACTATTGGATTAATAAAAAGAAAACGATAATAACTTTTATTTTTTTAATTATAGCTGGATCTGTGGCTTTATTTATGTACACAACTAAAGAGCTTCTTCCAAAAGAAGATAGGGGTGTTTATTTAGTTATTGGTTTTACAGATGAAGGAAGTTCATTTGATTATACACAACAAAAAGCTCAAGATGTAGAAAAAAGATTGCTTCCATTGCTACAGGCTGAAGATAGTCCTTACAATAGATTCATCATGAGAGTTCCTGGTTTTGGAAGCTCTGCAAATTCATTTAATAGTTTTATCATAATTGCTTTACTAGATGATTGGAAAAAACGAGATAAAGATGCAATGACAATCATGAGACAAGCTATAGGCAAGATAGTAACTGTACCTCAAACTTTAGCTTTTCCAATTTCACCTCAAGGGATAAGGGTTTCGAATTACAATAAACCAGTCCAAATGGTAATTTTAGGAAGTACCTACGAAGAACTAGAAGGTATTCAAAAAGAAGTTATAAGTAAACTCAGAAGAAATAGAGGATTGTCAAGAATTGAGTCAGATTTTAATAGGAATAAACCAGAAGTAAAATTAGTTATAAATAAAAATAAAGCTAAAGATTTAGGAATATCGACTAGATCTATTGGTCAGACATTAGAAACTTTATATGGTGGTAAAAGAGTAACTACATTTAACAAATTAGGAAAAGAATATCCAATTATTCTTCAGCAATATCTTGTTGATAGAAAAGATAAAGATAGTTTGAGCAAGCTATTTGTAAGATCTAGCATAACTGGTGAATTAATCTCACTATCAAACTTAGTTGATTTAAAAGAAGAAGGGTCTGCAAAAGTACTAGCAAGATACGATAGACAAAGAGCAGTAACAATATCAGCGAACGTAAATCCAAATTACTCGTTATTTGAGGCAATTGAATATCTGGAAAATATTATGTCAGAAGTTGCTCCCACAAACCAAATTACTTGGAAAGGTGAGTCTGAAGAGATCAAAGAAACTACCAATGAACTTTATATTATTTTTGCACTTGGTTTACTCACAGCATATTTAGTAATGGCTGCAACATTTAACTCTTTTGTCCACCCATTTATAATTATGCTTACAGTGCCATTGGCTGTTTTTGGTGGTTTAGTTTTTATTCTATTTTTAAATAGCTCAATAAATATTTTTTCTCAAATTGCTCTTGTAATTTTAATTGGTATATCAACTAAAAATAGTATTTTAATTGTAGATTATGCTAATCAAATAAGAACGACAGGTAAAGATTTGGTAAGCTCAGTAAAAGAAGCATCTGATTTAAGATTTAGACCAATTATGATGACATCTATAAGTACCATGATAGCAATGATGCCTTTAGTAATTGGAAATATTGGACCAGGAGCTGGGGAAGCATCTAGACTAGCTGTTGGAGCAACTATTCTTGGAGGAATGATAATTTCTACTTTCTTTACACTATATGTGACACCAACAATGTACTTGGCACTTGCCAGAAATAGTAAAAGAATAGACTCGGTTGACTTAGAGTTAAAAAAAGAATTATCTAAAAAATAATATATTTATTTCTGCTCAGTGAGGTGCCACATTCTTTTAGCTGATTTTTATAAACATTAGATTGTTTCTCAACCCTTTTTGCCAAATTAATTATTTTTTTATTTTTTTTATAATGTTTATAATTTCCCCATCCTTCGTGATAAGCAACATATTGTTTAAAAGCATCAGTTTTGGAAATATTTAAATTAGTGCTTGATTTATTGGTGTACCATCCAATAAAATCAACACTATCCTTAAACCTTGTTCTAATTGCAAGTTTATTTCCTGTTTCTTTTTTATATTGTTCCCAGGTACCATTTACGGCTTGAGAATATCCAAATGAACTTGAGGGCCTTTTGTAGGGAATTACTTTAAAAAGTTTCTGTCTAGGAGGTTTGGCAAGCCAATCAAAATCTGACTCCATTTTAATTATAGCAAGCTGCAAATAAACAGGTGTACCCCACTTTACTTCTGATCTTTTTGCATGTTTAAACCATAAATATCTTTCATTAAATATTGAACAACTATTTGAAGTATTTTTAGGAACTGAAGAACAGCCCGCAATTAATATAACTAAAATAAATAAATAATTAATTTTTAAAATTTTCATTTTTTTTAAAAGAGTAAAATATAATTATTACTATAATCACACCCACAAGGTTTCCAAAAAAATCAGAAAATTCAAAACTTCTCTCTGGTATAAAGTAATGCAATATTTCAAGTATTATGGACAAAAATATTAAATAAATACTTAGAAATTTTAATTGTTCAATTTTTTTATAGGTAAAAAAACCAACAAAAGAAAGAATTAAAAAAGCATAAACGTGATTAGATGAGACTATAAAATTGGGGGTAATTTGTGGTTGTAAACTTGCATCATTATATAAAAACCAACCTAGAATACTCCCCGGGAATAAATATAAAATAATTAAAATGAAATTGCATAAGTAAAAAAAAAATTTATATTTTGAAAAATAATTGGTCATTAAGAATAGTTTTATTTATCAAATTGATCTAAAAAGATAAACAAATGAGTTATTTAATTTTAGTAAGACATGGACAAAGTGTATGGAATCTTGAGAAAAAATTCACAGGTTGGGTAGATGTAGACTTAACTGAAAATGGCGAGTTAGAGGCTCAAAAAGCTGGTGAATTAATAAAAACAAATAATATAAACATTGATATTTATTATTCATCTTTTCAACTAAGAGCCAAAAATACCTTAAAATTAATAAAACAAACATTGCAAGATACAAAAGTTTCGATAGAAGCCTGGCAATTGAATGAGAGACACTATGGGGCACTCACAGGTTTAAATAAAGATGAAATGAAAATAAAACTTGGTGAAGAAAAAGTTCATCAATTTAGACGTTCATGGGATTTACGACCAGACCCTTTAGATAAAAACAATCCTTATCACCCTATTAATATTGATACCTATAAAGAAATACCAATCAATAGAATTCCTGATACGGAGTCTCTTAAAGATACTTATGAAAGAGTATTAGAGTTTTATAAACAAGAAATTGAAAATAAGATTTCTAACAATAATATTTTAATATCTGCACATGGAAATTCGATTAGAGCATTATGTAAATATTTATTTAAATTAGATGAAAATCAAATATCTAAATTAGAAATTCCAACTGGAAATCCACTTGTAATAAAATTAGATGAAGAGAATAAAATTACAGATTGCAAATACTTAGATAAAGAAAGAGCTAAAGATCTTGTAGTTTTTTAAAAGTTTCAAGATCAGTTAAATGATAAAAATCATTATCAGTTTCAAATCCATATAGTTCTTCTTTTTCAATTAGATCGTTCCATACATTTGTTATTGAAAAATTTTTATCTTTATAATCAGATAGAAGTTTTTTATTCATAATTTGGCAACCTGTATAAATAAATTTACTCTCATTATTTTTTATGATTAAATTTTCTTTAAGATCAAAATCACCATTTAAATTTTTATCAAAACTTAATTCCTTTTTTACTAATAAAAGTATATTTTTTATCTTTTTAGAAAAATACATATTTTCCATTGAAATAATTTCATTGAAATAATTTTTCTTCCATATTGTATCCGGGTTAAATATTAAAACATTATCTTCACTTGTATGTTTCATCATATTGTTTATTCCGCCACCTGTATCAAGAATACTCTCACCATCATCAATAATTGAAATTTTAGATTTAAATTTTTTATCATTTATAAAATCATGAATTTGATCTTTTAAATAAAAAGTATTGAGAATAATTTGCTGTATACCCAAACTTTCGATTAGATTAATACAAGTTTCAAGCACTGCAATATTGTTTAATTTGATCAAAGGTTTGGGAACATCTAGTGTTAGCGGATTTAATCTTTTTCCAAATCCTGCACATAAAATAAAGGCTGTATTAATTTTCATTTTACTTAGTTATAAATTTAGGGAAATTAGTTGCCAATAACAACTTCAAATTAATTAAGTCTTTATTTTTACTCATTCTGCTATCAATCATATTCCAGGCATATGGAATAAGTTTTAAATATTTTCTTTTCTTATCTCTTTCTGCCAATCTCATGAATATTCCAATAATTTTTAAATTTCTAAGAACAGATAAAATATCAAAATCATTTTTGAATTTATTTACATCAATTGTTTTATTGGTGTTTAAATAATAGTTGTACACCTTATCTTTTAATGAATTGGGTGTTTTATATCTGACATCATCAATTAAAGACGCTAAATCATAGGCTTTGTTTCCAATAAGAGCATCTTGATTATCAATTAATCCAATTTGATTTTTGGAGTTTATGATTAAGTTTGAAACATGAAAATCTCTATGAACAAAAGTATTATTTTTAAAGTTTAGTTTTGATAATACCAACTTAATTTCTTTATTAAATTTACTATTGAATATATTAATTTTTTTTTTATTTAATTTTTTTGGAACATACCAATAACAAAATAACTTTGCTTCATCTAATAAGATCTTGCTTTTATAATCTTTAATCAGGTAAAATTTATTTCTGAAATTTTTAATTTTTTTATCTTTTACTAATTGAATTTTATTTAAAATATTAATTATTTTCTTAAATATTAAATATTGATTTTTTTTATTTCTTGAAAATATTTGATATATAGTTTTTTTTCCCAAATCCTGTATTTCAATATAATTCATTTTATAATTTTGACTTAATAATTTAGGAGCAATTATATTATTTTTAATTAAGATTTTATTAATTGAGTCATAAATTAATAAATTTTTAATTTTTTCTCTATTTGAAAACACTACAATTGAATTTTTTTTAGTATTTCTGTAAAATTTTCTAAAAGAAGCATCTCCTTTAATTTCCATAAAATCTTTTGAAAGTTTCATATTAAAAGATCAGTCTAGACCATCAATTTTAACAGATCTATTATTTAATTCATTTTCATAATTAAAAATTAAATCTATGGTCTTGTTAAAGTTTACTTTATTAATTAATTCTGGCCACTCAATAAGTGTTATTGTATTTTGATTATTATCAAATAGATCTAAATTCTTAACTTCAGACTTATCTTTCAATCTAAATAGGTCATAATGTTTAATAATTAAATCATCTGTCTCATATTCATTAAGTAAGTTAAAAGTTGGACTTGTTACTTCTGTAGTTTGTAATTTTTTTTTTATTTGAAATTGATTAATTAAATATTTTACAAAAGTAGTTTTACCTACCCCCATTTCTCCATATAAAAAGATTACTTCGCCACCTGTCAGATAATTGGAAAAATTCTTAGCTAATTCTTTGGTCGTCTCTTCTGAGGATATATCTATTATGCTATTTTTAATAGCGATAGGCATCTGGTTTGAATGGACCTTCAGTCCCAACACTTATATAATCTGCTTGTTCTTTGGATAATTTTGTAAGTTTAGCTCCAACCTTTTTTAAATGAAGAGTTGCAACTTTTTCATCCAAATGTTTAGGAAGAACATAAACTTTATTTTCATAATTTTTATGATTATTCCAAAGCTCAATCTGTGCAATTACTTGGTTTGTAAATGAAGCGCTCATAACAAAACTTGGATGTCCAGTTGCACAACCCAAGTTAACTAATCTTCCTTCTGCTAAAAGAATAATTCTTTTTTTGCTTGGTAATTCTATTTCGTGAACTTGTGGTTTAACTTCACTCCATTTATAATTTTTAAGAGCTTCGACTTGAATTTCATTATCAAAGTGACCAATATTACATAAAATTGCTCTATCTTTCATATCTCTCATATGGTCAGCAGTAACAATATCTTTATTTCCTGTGGCTGTTACAACGATATCAGCTCTGCTAATAGCTTCTTCCATCAAAACAACTTCGTATCCTTCCATTGCAGCCTGTAATGCACAGATTGGATCTGCTTCAGTAACTAAAACTCTTGCTCCACTTTGTCTTAGTGATGCCGCACTTCCTTTACCTACATCTCCAAAGCCCGCTACGATTGCAATTTTTCCTGACATCATTACATCTGTTGCTCTTCTAATTCCATCTACTAAACTTTCTCTGCAACCATATAAATTATCAAATTTTGATTTAGTAACTGAGTCATTAACATTAATCGCTGGCACTAAAAGAGAATTATCTTTTTCCATCTTATTTAAAGCTTTTATTCCTGTAGTAGTTTCTTCTGAAACTCCTTTTATATCTTTCATCAAACCTTTATATTCTTTATGCATGATTGCAGTTAAATCACCGCCGTCATCTAAAAGCATATTTGGTTTCCAATCAGGTTTGCCAATAATAGTTTGTTTGATACACCAGAGATATTCCTCTTCAGTCTCACCCTTCCATGCATAAACAGGTATTCCAACCTTGGCGATCGCAGAAGCTGCATGATCCTGAGTTGAAAAAATATTACACGAAGACCATCTTACCTCAGCTCCTAAAGCAACCAATGTTTCTATCAATACAGCTGTCTGAATAGTCATATGCAAACAACCAATAATTCTTGCTCCTGCTAATGGTTTAGTTTTTGAATACTCTTCTCTTAAAGCCATTAATCCTGGCATTTCACTCTCTGCTATCGAAATTTCTTTTCTACCAAATTCAGCTGATGATATATCTTTGACTTTAAAATCTTCCATGGAAAAGTTTTATACAGTTAACAACAAATTAATCAAGATAAGATTAAGCACTTGGAAAATTTATCTCTACGATAGCACCATCTCTATCTAATCGATTTGATGCTACAATTTCACCATCATGAAGATCAACTAAATTTTTAACAATATTCAATCCAAGACCTGAATGTTCTCCAAATTTATCTGGTCTATTGCTATAAAATCTTTTGAATATTTTTGATGTATCTATCTCTTTAAAGCCTTGGCCATCATCAATAATTTTAACCACAATTTTTTTATTTGCAGTATTGGATATATTTACAAAAATATTTTCTCCTTCTTTACAAAATGAAATTGAATTATCCAATAAATTGGCAATTATTTGCTCAATTCGGTTTTCGATACCATTAATGATATATTTTTCATTGCCATCATTTTCATAATTAATTTTAATATTTTTTTTAACTCCTTGGATGTTGTTATAATCATCTACAACAGATTGAATAATTGGCTCTATATTAATTTTTTTCATCTTTTCTTTACTAAGAGCTACTTCATCTTTTAACATCTGTGAATAATCAGTTATTAATCTTTCAATTCTCAAAACATCATGGCTAAGAATATTCAATAATTTTAATCGTTGTTCAGAGTTGTTACTGTCTTGCAATATCTCAGAAGCACTTTTTAAAGATGCAAGTGGGTTTCTTATTTCATGAACTAGATCTGTAGAAAAATTCTCAGCATGAGCAACTCTTTTTTGAAGTTCAATTGTCATATCATCCAGTGAATTTGATAAAAGTCCTAATTCATCATTACGACTTTTTAAACTTTCAATATTTGTTTTGGTTTGACTTTTGTCTTTAATAACTTTTGTATAGCTTACAAGGTTTTGTATTGGTTTAATAAAATATCTACTCAAAACAAAAGAGAAAATAAGAATTACAAAACCTACAGCAATTGCGGTTCTAGTTACAAAAGCTTTCCTTTCATCAGTGGCAATTTTGATATCATTGGCATTTTCAGTAATGGCAATGTATCCAATATTAGAATTATCTTTAATTATATTTTTAATTGTAATTAATTTAAATTGATTAAGATCCTCCTGTATGAATGTGTAAGAATTTCCATAAGCGTCAGAATTTAAATATTTTTTTAATATTTTTTCATAAGTAAAGTTCTTATTTTCAGTTAAATTATTATTTTCATTTGTATTATTTTTGTCATTTTCATTATCATTCAAACTTTCGAATTCAATTTCATCTAATCTTGTAGAAAAAGATCTTGGATCAAGATCTAAGGTATCTGTGTCACCTACTATATTTAAATCATTATCAAAAAAGATTACTCTATCAAGGTTTTGAAATATAAAACGTGTTGAAAATAAAAACTTCCTAATATCATCAGGATTAAATTTTACGTCTAATCTTAGAAGAGTATTGATTGTATTATCTATTACATTTAAGTGTTTTACTGATTTCTTTTTAATTAAATTAGGTTGAACATTATTTAGATAAATAAATGTAAATAAACTAATAATTGTAAAGATTATAAAATTTATGAATAAAAATTTTTTTAATATAGATAGACTTTTTAAGTATTTACTAAACATTAGCTAACATTCCATCTATATCCACTACCATATCTAGTTTCAATAGCTGAAAAATCAGGGTCTATTTTTTTGAATTTTTTACGAATTCTTTTAACATGACTATCAATAGTTCTATCTTCTATATCAGTGTCTTCTCTGTAAGCAATATCCATTAATTGTGCTCGTTCTTTAATAATTCCAGGTCTTTTAGCTAACTCTTTAACAATTAAAAATTCTGTTGTAGTTAACTTGTCCGGGAGCTGCTTACTGTTCCACTCACACTCAAGTTGAGATGGGTCTAATTTAAGCTTACCGTGTGAAATTAAACTTTTATTTTCCTCTAAAATATTATTTGTATCTTTTTTTCTTAGCTGAACTCTAATTCTTTCAATCAAAACTTTAATTGAAAAACCTCCAGATTTTTTTACAAAATCATCTGCTCCTAATTTCAATCCAAGCAACTCATCAATTTCATCGTCTTTGGATGTCAAAAAAATTACTGGTAGAGATGTTTTTTTTCTAAGTTTTTTAAGCAATTCCTCTCCATCCATTTTAGGCATCTTTATATCAATAACTGCTAAATCAGGAGGTGTTCTAGTTAGACCAATCAATGCACTTTGTCCATCTATATAGGTTTGAACTGTAAAACCTTCTTTTTCTAAAGCTATACTTAAACTAGTTAGAATATTTCTATCATCATCTATTAAAGCTATAGTTTGTTTATGCATTCCTTATATAAAAATACTAAATTGTTCTAAATTGGGCAATCTAATAAAATTAATGAAGCATTCCCCAATTATCTCCAACATTAACATCAACAGTTAGTGGAGTTGAAAATGAATGATAATCACTTTGTGCAACACTGGTCATTTCTTCTTTTATTAATTTGATCATCATTTTTTCATCTTTTTTTGGTACCTCAAATATTAATTCATCATGGATTTGCAAAAGCATTTTAGATTTAATGTTTTTTTGTTCTAACAATTTTTTGTCTAATCTAATCATTGCTAAACGCATAATTTCTGATGCTGACCCTTGTATAGGCGCATTGATTGCAGCTCGTTCTTGAAAATTTCTCACATTGAAGTTTTTATCATTAATTCCATTGAAATGAGATCTTCTACCAAAAATATTATTTACGTAACCACTTTTTCTACAAAACTTAATAGTACTATCCATATAAACTTTTATTTCCGGAAATTTTCCAAAGTATGCATTTAAAAATTCTTCTGCCTCATAGTTTGAAACATTAATTTGTTTTGCTAAGCCATATTGTGAAATTCCATAAATAATTCCAAAGTTAATTGCTTTAGCTTTTCTTCGATGATCTTGATTTACTTTTTTAATATTGATATTAAAAATCTGGCTAGCTGTTAATGAATGTATGTCTTCATTATTCTTAAAAGCTTTTTTAAGCTCTTTAACATCTGCTAAATCTGCTAAAATTCTCATTTCAATTTGATTGTAATCTGCTGAAATTAACAAATGATCTTTTTTTGCAGCAAAAGCTTTTCTGATATCTTTTCCATCTTCTGATTTAATTGGAATATTTTGTAAATTTGGATCACTTGATGCCAATCTACCAGTTGTAGTTGCCGCTAATAAGAAAGAAGTATGTACCCTTTTTGTTGTTGGATTAATGTGTTCTGGTAAAGAATCTGAATAAGTATTTTTTAGTTTTGATACTTGTCTCCAATCTAAAACTATTTGAGGAAATTTATGCCCTTTAAAAGCTAAATCTTCTAAAACACTTGCACTTGTTGCAAAGCTTCCTTTTTTTGTTTTTTTTAAACCTGCAATCTTTAAATCATTATAAATAATTTCACCTAATTGCTTTGGTGAGGCTATATTAAATTCTTTTTTTGAAATTTTAAAAACTTCTTTTTCTAAATTCTTAATTTTTTTTTCAAACTTCGAAGAAAGTGATTTTAAAAATTTGCTATCAACCTCGATTCCTTCCATTTCCATAAAGGCTAGAATTTTAATTAATGGTTTTTCAAATATTTCATAAATATTTACCATTTTTTCTAACTTTAAATTTTTAATAAATTTTTTATATAATCTAAAAGTTATATCAGCATCTTCTGCTGCATAATCTTTAGCTTTATCAACCTCTACATCACTAAAATTTATCTCTTTCTTTCCAGTTCCAACGATTTCTTTAAAAGATATTGTTTTATGTCCTAAATGAATTTCTGAAAGTATATCCATATTATGTCTATTTTTTCCTGCGTCTAACACATAAGACATAAGCATTGTATCTTCCATTGATGAAATTGTTATTCCTTGCTTATATAAAACTATAAAATCAAACTTAATATTTTGACCAATTTTCTTAACACTTGGATCTTCTAATAAAGGTTTTAATTTTTTAATGACAATATCTTTCTTGATACATTTTGATGATTTATGTCCTATTGGAATATAACAAGCTTTACCAATTTTAGAACATAGAGAAACGCCTATTAAATCTGCTTGATGTGGATCTAAAGAATTTGTTTCTGTATCCACTGCAACCTCTCCTACTTCTTCAGCTTCTTTTATCCATTCATCTATTTGATCAGGATCGCTAATTAAGTGATAGTTCTTATTATTGATTGGTTGATGTTTTTCTGAAGCTTTTGTTTTATCAGATATGTCTTTTAGTTTTGGTTCACCATATGCAGAAATAACAGAACTTAAAAGTCGGTTAAATTCCATCTCTCTTAAAAATGTATAAAGTTTATCTTTATCTATTTCTTTTAGTCTGAACTCTGTCAAATCTCTGTTGGTTGGAACATCTTTCATTAATGTTACAAGTTTTTTACTAATCAATGCTTTATCTTTATTTTCAATTAATGTTTCTCTTCTTTTATTTTGTTTTATTTCACTAGCTGACTTTAAAAGTTTTTCTAAAGTTCCGTATTTATTAATCAGTTCAGCGGCTGTTTTAACTCCTATACCAGGTACACCTGGAACATTATCACTACTATCACCGGCGAGAGACTGTACATCGATCACTTTTGCTGCATCAACTCCAAATTTTGTAAAAATATCTTCTTCTGATATAAATTTATTTTTCATAGGATCAAAAATTCGAACACCTTTTTTATATAATTGCATCAAATCTTTGTCTGACGAAACAATTGTAACTTTAGCTCCTTTCTTCAGTATTTTTTCCACATAAGTAGCAATTAAATCATCCGCTTCATAATTGGGTAGATCAACCGATGGTAAGTTGAAAGCTAGTACTGACTTTCTGATATACTCAAATTGAGGCGCCAAATCATCAGGTGCCTCTGAACGATTAGCCTTATAATCACTATAAATATCATTTCTAAATGTCTTTCTTGCTGAGTCAAAAATTACTGCAAAATGTGAAGGTTTTTGTAAATTTTGCTCTGACTTTGAGTCTTCAAGTAATTTAAAAAGCATACTGCAAAATCCACTAACAGCACCTGTTGGTAGTCCATCACTTTTTCTAGTTAATGGTGGTAATGCATAATAGGCTCTAAAAATATATCCTGAGCCATCAATTAGGTAAAAATGATCTGTTTTTTGAATTTTATCCATTAAAATATCGTTAAATATTACAGTCGTATTAAAATCTGTATATAAAAAAATTCCTTTTTTTTAAGATCATTAATTATATCTAGATTATTTTAATGTTTGATAGTATCATTTTAATATGGAGTTAACTAAAAATATATTTCAAACTAAATTAATAAAATCAGTATTAGCAATAGTACTTGGATCTATAGCACTGACCATATCAGCAAAAATTAAAATACCTTTTTATCCAGTTCCAATGACTATGCAAACATTTGTAGTTCTATTTTTGGGTGTAAGCCTTGGATATAAAATGGGGCTTGCGAGTATTGGGCTGTATTTGTTTGAAGGAATTTTAGGTTTACCTGTTTTTTCAAATTCTCCTGAAAAAGGGGTTGGATTAATTTATTTTACAGGCCCAACTATGGGTTATTTAATCGGTTTTTTAACTGCTGGCTACTTAGCCTCAAAAGTTAATAGCAAAGACAGCCTTTTATTAATTTTAGCTAAACTAACAATAGCAACTTCAACGATTTATATGTTTGGATTATTGTGGTTAGGAACTCTTATTGGATGGGACAAGCCAATTATAGCTTTAGGAGCTCAGCCATTTCTATTAGCAGAAATCTTTAAAATAATAATTTTAGCCTTAGCAACAAAACAGATTTTAAAAATTAGAAATTTTATCTAGGTGATCTTTTAGAAAGAATTCTTTGAAGAGTTCTTCTGTGCATTTTTAATCTTCTTGCAGTTTCAGAAACATTTCTATTACATAATTCAAATACTCTGTGTATGTGTTCCCATTTCACTCTATCTGCGGACATTGGATTTTCTGGAGGAGCAGCTTTTTTTGCAGGATCTGCAAGTAAAGCTTTTTCTACATCCTCTGCATCAGCTGGCTTTGCAAGATAATCTATGGCACCCTCTTTAATGGCTGCCACTGCGGTTGGGATATTTCCATAACCAGTCAGCATAATTATTCTACTTGCACTATTTGTATTTTGAATTTCTTTTACAACCTCTAATCCGTTACCATCTCCAAGTCTTAAGTCTACTACCGCAAAACCAGGCTTTTTCGCTTTAACCGATTCTACTCCTTTTTGTACACTCTCTGCTTGAGTAACTTCAAATCCTTTTTTTTCCATAGCCCTTGCCAGTCTCTCTCTAAACGGATTATCGTCATCAACTATAAGTAGAGATTTATTATCAAAATCGTTAATATTTTTAAGGACTACTTGTTCTTTCATTTGACTAATATGGTGATTACCTATCATAATTCAATACCTATTATTTGCTTTACATTATTAATCTATAGGCTTAATAGGAGGAAATTTTAAAGTTTTTTAGAGATAAAAAGCTTTTTTTTATTAAATTTTTTTTTGGAGGCATTTTAAATGCAAAAATTTAAATCAGTTGAACAAATAGTAAATCAACTGAAACCTGAAAAACCGATATATTGTATCAGAAAGAATTCTATTCGTTCTGCAGTAAAATATTTTAACAAAAATTTTCCGGGTAAAATTCTTTATGCGGTTAAGACCAATCCACATCCCGTCGTAATTCAATCAATCATAGATAGTGGTGTAGAACAATTTGATGTTGCTTCTATAGAGGAAATTAAAAGTATTAGAATGTTTAGCCAAACAGCAAAATGTTCATACATGCATACTGTAAAAAGTAGAGAAAGTATTAAAGAAGCTTATTTTAACCATGGAGTAAAAACATTCTCACTAGATACTAAGGATGAATTAATAAAGATTATTAAAAGTACAAATGGTGCCAAAGATTTAGAATTATTTGTTAGAGTTGCAGTTTCTAATGAGCATGCTGAAATAGATTTATCCAAAAAATTTGGTGCTTTAAATTCAGAAGCAGCAGGATTGTTAAGACTAGCAAAACAACATGCAAAGAAAATTGGTTTAAGCTTTCACGTTGGTTCACAATGCATGCATCCCATTTCATACTCTAAAGGCATTAATGAAATTGGAAATATAATTAAAAAAACAAAAATTTTACCTAATTACATTAATGTTGGAGGAGGATTTCCAACAATTTATCCAGACTTAGTGCCTCAAACTATGGATAGTTATTTTAATGAAATTAAAAAAGGTTTAGAAAATTTAAAACTTGAAAAAATGCCTGAAATTATTTGTGAACCTGGAAGAGCTTTAGTTGCTGAAAGTGGTTCCACAATTGTCAGAGTAAATTTAAGGAAAAAACAAAAACTTTACATAAATGATGGTACATA
The DNA here is from genome assembly GCA_902512765.1 of uncultured Pelagibacteraceae bacterium. Classification (GTDB taxonomy): domain Bacteria; phylum Pseudomonadota; class Alphaproteobacteria; order Pelagibacterales; family Pelagibacteraceae; genus Pelagibacter. Next base: position 24,338 of record CABXKF010000003.1, read on the forward strand.
TGGAACTCTGTTTGATGCAGGAACTCCAAATATTGTGTTTCCATCTAAAATGATTAAAGAAAATTCTAATAAGATAATATCAAAAAAATTAACAGCTTTTGATTTTTTTGGACCTACATGTGATAGCATGGATTATATGAAGGGTCCTTTTCTTCTTCCAAATAATATAAAGGAAAATGATTATATTGAGCTTGGCCAACTTGGTGCTTATGGTTTAACATTTAGAACTCAATTTAATGGTTATTACTCTGATGAAATATTTGAAGTTGAAGATAAACCAATCATGACAATGTATGACAAAGACATTAACAAAGCTACTTTGGTTGCTTAATGTCTGATCAAAAAAACCCAGGTCATAATAGTAAAAAAGACTTCTTAAAAAACCCTGTAGAACACATTGATATAACTTCGTTCGATTCTCGAAAAATAATCTCTTCAATGGAAAAAATGTCCTTTGTTTCAAGGGAAACAGCTAATGCTGCCAATATTTACAATGATATGTTGAAAGATAAAAATTGTACAATATTTCTAACTTTGGCTGGATCAACATCAGCCGCTGGGTGTATGAATATTTATAAAGATCTTGTGAAATACAATATGGTTGATGCTATTGTTGCAACTGGAGCTTCTATTGTAGACATGGATTTTTTTGAAGCACTTGGATTCAAACACTATCAAGGTTCTCAATTTCAAGATGATACTGAATTAAGAAATAATTATATAGATAGAATATATGACACGTATATTGATGAAGAAGAGCTTCAAATGTGTGATAAAATTATTTGTGAAATAGCTGATACATTGGAACCAAGAAGTTACACGTCACGAGAATTTATTTATGAAATGGGAAAATATTTAAAGAAGAATTCTAAAAAGAAAGACTCTTTAATCGAAACAGCTTTTGATAACAATGTGCCAATATTTTGTCCAGCTTTCACGGATTCAAGTGCAGGTTTTGGTTTAGTGATTCATCAAGAAAAAAATCCAAAACAACACATGACTATAGACTCTGTAAGAGAATTCAGAGAGTTAACAGAAATAAAGATTAAATCTAAAGGTTCGGGTCTATTCATGATTGGTGGAGGTGTACCAAAAAATTTTATTCAAGATACAGTAATTTGTGCTGAACTATTAGGTAAAGAAGTTGACATGCATAAATATGCTGTACAAATAACTGTTGCTGATAGTAGAGATGGTGCTTGCAGTAGCTCAACATTAAAGGAAGCAAGTTCTTGGGGGAAAGTTGATATTACAAAAGAACAAATGGTATTTGCAGAGGCAACAAGTGTATTACCTTTGATTGCAAGTGATGCTTATCATAAGGGTGAGTGGAAAAATAGAGATAGAAAAAACTTTACAAAAATTTTTGAATAAAATTGAAATATCTTTCAAATAAAAATGGATTTCTAGGAATTGACAATAAAGTCAATTTTAAAGAAAAAGTTGTAATAGTTCCTTTTGGTCTTGAAAAAACAGTGAGTTATGGTGGGGGAACAAAAAATGGTCCAAAAGAAATAATAAAAGCATCTCACCAAGTTGAACTTTATGACGAAGAATTGAATTGTGAGCCCCATAAAAAGATAGGTATTAAAACTTTAAAGCCATTTAAAATTGATAAAGATATAAAAAAAGCACTTAGTAAAATGTCTAAAATTAATGAGGAAATTTTAGATAAAAAACTTTTTCCAATGACTTTTGGTGGTGAACATTCTATCACACCTGGTTGTATTGCTCCTTTTGCAAAAAAATATAAGGATATTTGTCTACTACACTTTGATGCTCATGCAGACTTGCGTGAAAGCTATAATGGAGAAAAGTTCTCCCATGCCTCAGCTATAAAAAGATGTTTGGACTACCCAAACGTTTCTCTAATTTCTTTTGGTATTAGAAATATATCAGAAAGTGAGATTCCTTTTTTAAAAAAAAATTCATCAAGAATTAATATATTTTGGGCAAAAGATAAAAATAAATGGAATCTTAATAAATTTAAGAAATTAATTAAGAACAAAACAGTTTATCTGACTTTTGATGTAGATGGATTAGACTCAAGTATCATGCCAGCAACAGGAACTCCTGAACCAGGTGGATTGTTATGGGATGAAACTTTAAATATTATTCGAATTGCAGCAAAAAATTCAAAAATTGTTGGTGCAGATATTAATGAATTATCACCAATAAAAGGCTTTAACTCATATAACTTTCTTGTAGCAAAACTAGCTTACAAAATTTTATCTTATAAATTTTTATATTAATTTTAGACAGGCTTACTGATCTTAAGTAAAATTTTAAATGGTACCAACATTACCAGAGATACAAATAGTTTTACTGCTAGATCACCCAATGATAATGTTATCCAAGGCACACCTGTTGCATAGAATGAAATCGAAAAAAATAAAAAAGTATCAACTGTAGATCCAATTACAGATGAAGTTAAAGGGGCTATAAACCACTCTTTTTTTCTTAGACGGTCAAAAATCTGAATATCTAATAGTTGAGCTGTTAGAAAAGCTATTCCAGATCCAATAGCTATTCTAATAGAAATTAAATCAGCAAAATTTGTTGAAAATATAAGAGTAAAAATAATTCCAATAAAAAATCCAAAATATACAATTTTTCTTGCAACAAATTTACCATAAAATCTATTGGCTAAATCTGTAATCAAAAAAGCTACTGGATAACTAAAAGCTCCATAAGTGAGAATCTCACTTAATCCATAATAATTAATTGGAAATTGAACTAGATAATTTGAGGATAAAACAACTACTCCCATCAAAATTGACAGGGTAATAAAAAGTTTGCTCATTAAGCAGTTTTAGCTATGGGCTTTTTCTTAAATGGAGATTTTATTAAAATACTTTTTTTTAGTTTTTTTAATCTTGGAGACAGATTTTTGTTTTTAACTGCCTTGAGAAATTCATCAAAGCTACCTTTTTTATCAACAGATCTAACACCAGAATTGCTTACTGTTAACTTTAGACTTCTCTTTAATAATTCACTTGTGAATTTTACTTTTTTTAAATTTGGCAAAAATCTTCTCTTAGTCTTGTTGTTAGCATGACTGACGTTGTGACCTTTCATAGGGATTTTTCCAGTTAATTCACATTTTTTTGACATAATAATAGTGCCTATATAAGGGGAGATATGGAAAGCGTCAAGTTTAATAGATTTAAGATAGAGTTTTATTTCCTACAATTTCGGTATAATTTTTAACTCCATCTCTAATTAATAATTCTTTTAGGTCTTTTTTTATAATTCCTGCAATATTTGGACCTTTGAAAACCATCCCTGTATATAACTGCACATAGTCTGCGCCAGCTGCTAACTTGTCATAAGCCGCCTTACCAGAATCGATCCCACCAACACCAATAATTTTTATTTTTCCTTTTAATAATTTATAAAATCTATTTATTAGAATGTTAGATTTCTCTTCAATTGGTTTTCCTGACAAGCCCCCTTTTTGATGTCCTTGTATATCACTCAGTTTATCCCTTGTAGCTTCTGATGTGTTTGAGATGATGATTGCTTTTATTTCACATTCTAAAAGAATTTCAGAAATTAAGTTAATTTGATTTTCATCTATATCTGGTGAAATTTTGACAGCAATAGGAATATTTGATTTTAAATTTTTTTTTTCTGTCATAATAGACATGAGTAAATCTTTTAATTTATTACCTTCATGAAATGTTCTTAAATTTTCAGTGTTTGGTGATGAAATATTGATTGTTATGTAATCTGCTTCATCATAGAAAGTTTTTAATCCTATTAAATAATCATTCAATCTATCGTTAGAGTCTTTATTGGGTCCAATGTTAATGCCAAGTAAGCCCACTTTGTTATTACGTTTAATACGCTCTTTAACAATTTCAGCACCATGATTATTAAAGCCTAGTCTATTAATTAATGCTTCATCTTCTACTAATCTAAATACTCTAGGTTTAGGATTTCCATATTGTTTCAAAGGAGTAATTGTTCCAACCTCTACAAATCCAAAACCTAATTTAAATAATGAGTTGTATATCTCTGCATTTTTATCAAAACCAGCTGCCATTCCAATTGGATTATCTAAATCTTTGTCAAAAATTTTTGTTTGAAAAATAGGATCATTTTTACTTTCATCAAATACATTAGGAATTAAATTAAATTTTAACGATTTTATTGCTAACGTATGTGCTTTTTCAGGATCTACTTTAAATATCAGCGGTCTTAATTTAGAAAACATTATTTTAATTTATTTATTAACAACTCGGTAGTTTCTTTTACACCAAAAAAACTTATAAAAAATCCCATTCGAGGTCCATTTTCATCACCAAAAACTACCTCATATATTAATTTGAACCAATCTCTCAAGTTATCTGCATAACCATTTTCTTTTCCAGTAGAATAAATCAAAGTTTGAATATCTTCTGGAGACATTTCATCTGTACATTTTTTTAGAGTTTTCACTAATGCTTCAAGAGCTAGTTTTTCTGACTCATTTGGTGATTTATATTTTTTCTGAGCTTTAATTACATCATTAAAATATTTAATTGCATAACCAACCAGGCCATCAAAAATTGAAAAATTTTTTTCAGAAATATCTGACTTATATTTTTTAACAAACTTCCATAACAAATCCTTGCTATCAGCATTACTTGTTTCAACTAAATTAAGTAACATTGAAAATGTCATAATCATTTCTTCTTTTGGAATATTACCATTATGTACGTGCCATACAGGATTCATTAATAACTGTAGCTCATTTTGTTTTTTGGATTTTTCAATACAATCTAAATACTCATCAACCGCTTTAGGCACTATTTCTTTATATAGCTTTTTTGCTCTTTTTGGATTTTGATACATGTACAAGGATAAGCTTTCTGGTGATGCATATTCCAACCATTGATCAATCGTTATCCCATTTCCTTTTGATTTAGAAATTTTTTCTCCTTTTTCATCTAAAAACAACTCATATGCAAAACCAGATGGATTTTTCTTCCCTAATAAATTTATTATTTTTGTGGATAAAATTGCACTTTCAATCAAATCTTTTCCGTACATCTCAAAGTCTACATCTAATGCGTACCATCTCATTGCCCAATCAACTTTCCATTGTAATTTACAATTCCCGTCCAAGACACTTGTCTCTAATTTTTTACCTTTATTATCAAAAATAATATTTGATTTTTTTTTATCAATTTCGATAACAGGAATTTCTAAAACATGTCCAGTCTCAGGACAAATTGGTAAAAAGGGACTGTAAGTTTGTTGACGTTCCTTACCTAAAGTTGGAATAATAATATTCATAATTCCTTCATAATTTTCTAAAATTATTTTAAGTGTTGGATTGAAGAATCCACTTTTATAAAGTGATGTAGAACTTTGAAAATTGTAATTAAATTTAAAACTATCTAAAAATTTTTTTAACATTTCATTGTTATGTTCACCAAAACTTTCAAATTTTCCAAATGGATCAGGAACTTTAGTCAGCGGTTTATGAAGGTTATCTTTCAATAATTCTTGATTAGGGACATTGTCTGGCACCTTTCGTAAGCCATCCATATCATCTGAAAATGTTATTATTTCAGTTGGAAGATCTGATAGTTGCTTTAAAGCATTTACCATCATTGATGTTCTTGCAACCTCACCAAATGTTCCAATATGTGGAAGACCACTAGGACCATAACCTGTTTGAAGAGTAATCTTGCCTTTTTTTTCTATAAAGGACTTTCTTTCTCGAAGTAGTTTTTTGGCTTCCACAAAAGGCCAAGCATTAGTTTTATCTAAATTTTCTTTTTTAATCATGAATTTGCTTCTAAAAATCTTAAATCAGTGATTTTACTAATTCTTATAGAGTTGAAATTTATTTACCATAAAATAATGTTCTTTCAAAATGTCTAATTATAAAACTGTTTTTTTTACACTGGGAATTTTACAAATAATTCTTGGGGTGTCCATGTTCATACCCATTATTGCTCAATTTGCTTATTCTGAAATAGACTCTTCATTTTTTGGAGCATCAATTGTTACAATAATTTTTGGAACTTTATTTTTTTTAGCTAATTTAGATCATGATAAAAAATTAAATTTACAACAAGCTTTTTTGCTCACTGCACTTTCTTGGTTAAGTATCGCAATTTTTGGATCTTTGCCTTTTATATTTTCAACAATAGAATTATCCATCACTGATGCATTTTTTGAAAGTATGTCTGGGATAACAACTACCGGCTCAACAATTATTTCAAATCTTGAGTTTACACCAAAAGGAATTTTATTATGGAGAGCAATACTACAGTGGTTAGGTGGCATTGGTATCATTGTCATGGCTATTACTTTAATGCCAATAATGAACGTTGGTGGAATGCAATTGTTTAAAATTTCTAGCAATGACTCTGAAGAAAAAATACTTCCAAAATCTAAAGAGATAGCTCTGAGGTTAATCTATATATATTCAGGATTAACTTTAATGTGTGCTTTGACTTATAGGTTATTTGGAATGAGTAAATTTGACAGCATAACACATTCTATGACTACGATAGCAACAGGTGGTTTTTCAAATTACAATCAATCTATAGGTTTTTTCAATAGTATTCCAATTGAAATAGCATCAATGATATTCATTATTTTAGGAAGTATCCCATTTATTGCATACATCAAATTTATAAATGGAAACAAAAAAATTTTTTTAACAGATGTTCAAATTAAAACTTTTTTCAAAGTTATTGTTGCTGCAATTGTATTATTGTCGACATATCTATTATTGGTTAATAATGAAAATTTTAATTTAAGGTCAGTTTTTTTTAATACTATTTCTATATTGACAGGAACTGGTTATGTAAATTCTGAGTATGATAGTTGGGGTGGTTTTCCAATAACTTTGTTTCTAGCACTTATGTTTATAGGTGGATGTGCTGGTTCAACTGCTTGTGGTATCAAAATTTTTAGAATTCAAATTCTATATTTGTTTATAGCAAATCAACTTAAAAAAATTATTTATCCAAAAGGTGTTTTTGTGATCAAATATGATCAGGGTTCAGTTGATAATAAATTTATTGCGTCAATAATTTCTTTTATTTATTTTTACTTTGTAATCTTCTTTTTACTTACAGCATTACTATCGTTAACTGGTCTCGATTTTATTACAGCAATTTCAGGGGCTGCTACATCAATTTCAAATGTTGGACCTGGATTGGGGCCTATAATAGGTCCTAATGGAGATTTTTCATCTTTACCTGATATTTCTAAGTGGATCTTAACAGTTGGTATGATTTTAGGTAGACTTGAGCTGTTTGCAATATTAGTATTATTTTTACCATCTTTTTGGAGAAGTTAAAAATGCTTGAAATTAAAAAACAATCTTTTTCAGAAACTTTTTCAGTTTATTTTGATAGAAGAATGTTGAGAATACTATTACTTGGAGCAATCTCTGGTTTTCCATGGGTTTTGATAGGCAGTAGTTTAAGTTTATGGCTCAAAGAGGAAGGCTTAAGTAGATCAACAATAGGATGGGCTGGATTAATATTTGGGGTATACGCATTTAATTATTTGTGGGCTCCTCTTATAGATAGACTACAAATTCCCTATCTTACAAAAAAACTTGGCCATAGACGAGGATGGATAGTATTAATGCAAACTGCAATTTTAATCTGTTTGGTTGGTTGGAGTTTGATAAATCCAACAGAAAATCTTGCTCTGCTAATTACAATTGGTTTAATCATTGCAATTGCATCAGCAACTCAAGACATAACTGTAGATGCATTAAGAATTGAGCAGATTGGTGAAAATGAGGGTAAATCAATGGCTGCTGGAGCTGCAATGGCAGTGGTTGGTTGGTGGAGTGGATATAAATTAGGTGGCGTAATAGCTTTATTTACTGCGGAATACTTTCAAAATATTGGCATAACTAATTACTGGCAATCAACATTTTTAATTTTAGGGATTGTAGTAATTTTAATGAATATTGGATTGATGTTTGTTCATGAAACACATTCAAATACTAGAAAGGTTAATCAGAAAAAAACTGATGAGCTTATACAAAGTAAACTTGGATCACAAAATTTTATTACAAACATAATTTCATGGATAAGTGGAACTCTTGGAGGTCCTGTAATAAGTTTTTTCAAAAAAAATGGGTTTTCTATTGCAATAGGTATTTTAGGGTTTGTGTTTTTATTCAAGATAGGTGAGGCATTTTTAGGTCGTATGTCGATTGTTTTTTATAAAGAAATTGGATTTTCTAAAGGTGATATTGCAATTTACTCTAAAACCTTGGGCTGGATAACGACAGTTATTTTTACATTATTAGGTGGTCTTTTTGTAATTAGATCGGGAGTTTTAAAAGCAATGTTTCTTGCAGGTATACTGATGGCTGCAACTAATTTATTATTTACAGTACTTGCGTGGAGTGGAAAATCAGAATTGTTATTTGCAATTGCAGTTATTTTTGATGATATAGCTGCAGCTTTTGCAACAGTTGCTTTTGTAGCTTTTATTTCATTGTTAGTAGACAGAACTTATACTGCAACTCAATATGCGCTTCTTGCTTCTATTGGAACGGCAGGAAGAACTACACTTGCATCCTCATCTGGAGCATTAGTGGATTGGCTAAATGGAGACTGGGGTATATTCTTTATTTTAACTGCAATTATGGTTATCCCTTCATTGATTTGCTTATGGTTTATTAAAGATAAACTTAAACTTCGTGAAAAATAATTTTTTTTATAAGAGTCAATTCTCAAATATTTATAAAAAAGCTTCAAAGAATTCTGAAGTTACTTCTCAAATAATCTATGGAGAAAGATTTAAAATCTTATCTAAAAATAAAGAATGGATAAAAATAAAATCTTCATTCGATAATTACATAGGTTTCATCAAAAATGAAAAATATACAGACAAACATAAGCCAAGTCATAAAGTTTATAGTTTAAAAGCTAAAGTTTGGAGTATACAAAAAAAAATAACCATTGAATTTTTACCCTTTGGTTCAAAAATTTCAATAATTAAAGAAAGTAAAAATCTTGCAGAATTTGAAAAAAATAAATGGGTAAAAAAAAATGATTTAAAGAAAATAGATCATAAAGAAAAAAATTTTACTAAAATATTTAAATTATTTTTAAAAACCAAATATGTATGGGGTGGTAAAACTTTCAATGGAATTGATTGTTCAGCTTTATTGCAGCTATTTTATTATTATAATAACTCCTTTTATCCAAGAGATACAAAAGACCAAATCAAATATTCTAGAAAACAATTAAAAAGAAAAGTATTTAAAAAAGGTGATGTAATCTTTTGGAAAGGTCATGTTGCCATGTGCATTGATGCTAAAAAACTAATCCATGCATATGGTCCAAAAGAAAAGGTTATTATTATGCCAATTATAGAAACGATAAAAAAAATTCAGGAAACAGCAAAACTAACAGTAAAAAAAATATCCTCTATAAAATATTAACTTCTTCCAAAATCAGGTTTGTTAACATCTTGTTTTAATTTAATGATTTTTTTTCTTACTTTTTTGGTTTGAATTAATTTTTTTAAAATTGATTTATTATTTTTTGAATTAATATCTTTTTTAAAAGAATTTAAGTTTTTGATAAATAGATCAATAGCTTTTGAAATATTTTTCTTATTGTTAAAAAATATATCTCTCCACATAATTTCATTTGAGGCTGCTATTCTTGAAAAATCTCGTAACCCACCTGCACTATATTTAATCAAATCATAATTTTGTATTTTTTCAAAGTCTTGTGCTGATTTTACTAAATTGTATGCAATCAAGTGTGGAAGATGACTAGTTATAGAGAAAATTTTATCATGTTTTTCTGGACTCATAATAACTATTTTTGATCCGATCTTTTTCCAAAACTTATTCAATATATTTAAATGATTTTTCTTAGTATTTTTCTCTTTTATCAAAACACACCATTTATCCTCAAATATATCTTGCCTACCATGCTCTGGTCCACTTACCTCGGATCCTGCTATTGGGTGACTTTGTGTCCAGGAAATATCTTTTCTTAAAAATTTTTTAATAATCTTTGATGACTCTATTTTTGACGAACCTATGTCAGTTATAATAGTTTTGGGTAATAAACATTTATTCATTCTAAGAATAAGATTCTTATATTCATTCATTGGTGTACATAAAATAATCAAATCTGCTTTTACAACTCCATCCTCTAATTTCTTTATAATTATTCCCGGTAGTTTTAATTTTTTTATTTTTGTAATGTTGGATTTTGATTTCTCATAAATATAAATCTTGTTAGCCATCCTTTTTTTTTGAATTCTTCTCAGCAAAGATGATCCTAATAACCCACATCCAATAATTAAAACATTTTTCATATTAATTTAATATTTTTTTTACAGCATTCATAAATGCTAAATTTTCATTTTTAGATCCAATAGTTAATCTTAATTTATTTTTAATGTGATAACCATCTTCTGTGGATCTTAAAATAATTCCTTTTATTTTTAGTCTTTCATAAAAATACTTTGCTGTATATTTACATTTTTCAAAATCTAAAAATAAAAAATTTGCAGAAATTGGATTTGAAAAAATTTCGTATCTTTCAAGAAAAGATTTTAATTTCTTTGCATAATATAAGTTATGTTTTATTGAACGTTTTATAAAATTTTGATCTTTAAGTGACTCCGTTGCTGCCATTTGTCCAATATGACTAACATTAAATGGGGGTTTTATAACATTTAATGCATTTATTATCTTTTTGGATCCATATCCCCACCCAACTCGTAAAGAAGCTAGTCCAAATATTTTAGAGAATGTTCTTAATACAAAAACATTGTCTTTGTTTTTAAACAAATCTAATCCTGATTTGTAGTCAGAATTTTTCATATATTCTGCATAAGCATCGTCTACCACCAATAAAATATTTTTATTCAATTTTTTTCTAAGATCTAGTAACTCTTTTTTTGTCAAATAAGTTCCAGTAGGATTATTAGGGTTAGCAAGAAAAACTATTTTTGTATTTTTTGTTACTTTTTTAAATATCTCAATATTTGAAATTTTATAGTTTATTTCTTTTGCAAATTTAACTTTTGCATCAACAATATTTGCATAAATTCTGTACATTAGAAAACTGTATTCTGGAACTACAACTTCATCTTTTGGCTTTAAAAATAATTGACAGATCATTTGAATAACTTCATCTGAACCTGCTCCACATATAATTTTATCTGGATCACATTTAAATTTTTTTGATATTTCTTTTCTTAAATTCTGAGATTTACCATCTGGATATCTCTCTAAATTTAACCCTTTATTAGATATTATCTTGATTGCTTTAGAACTCATCCCCAAAGCTGATTCATTTGCCGATAATTTAATTATTTTTTTTAGTTTTTTAATTTTGGATTTACCCGGTTTGTAGGGCTCAATATTAAAATTTTTAAATTTTGGAGTGGTCATATTTTTTAATTTATGAGTTCTTTATAGATAAAATTATAAAATTTTACATAGAATAAGACATTTTTTAAAAAAATTGACATAATAAATAACATCTAGTACAAAATTTATGCGCTGATTTAACTGAATTGCGAGCGCTTAAAAAAAACCGCTAAAATTGTTTTTTTTCTCTCAATTCAAATAATAGCATTTATTATGAATACGGAATTAAACTTAAAAACTCTAATAGTTAAAAAACCACTTAAACTTGACTGTGGGAAAACTATCAATGATTTTCCAATTGCATACGAAACCTATGGAACTTTAAATGAAGAAAAAGATAATGCTATTTTAGTTTTTCATGCACTTACAGGTGACCAATTTGTAGCTGGCCTAAATCCAATTACAAATAAAGATGGCTGGTGGTCCTATGCTGTAGGTCCTGATAAGGCAATTGATACAAACAAATATTTTGTAATCTGCTCAAATGTGATTGGTGGATGCCTCGGCTCATTTGGTCCAAGTCACAAAGATCCAAATACACAAAAAGTTTTTGGTACTAATTTTCCTGTAATCACTATTAATGACATGGTAAATGCTCAGAATAATTTACTAGATCACTTTGGTATAGAAAAACTTTTTTCTATTGTAGGGGGATCAATGGGTGGAATGCAAGTTCTACAATTTATTAGTAATTTTCCAGATAAGGCTAAAACTGTAATTCCTATTGCGTGTACCTCAAGTCATTCAGCACAAAATATTGCGTTTAATGAACTTGGAAGACAAGCGATTGCTGCAGATAGTAATTGGAATGAAGGAGATTATAATTCCAAAGATACTATACCCAATAAAGGTTTGGCAGTTGCAAGAATGGCTGCTCATATCACATATCTTTCAAAAAAAGGCCTTCAAGAAAAATTTGGGAGAAAATTACAAGAAAGAGAAGATCTAAAATTTGGATTTGATGCTGATTTTCAAATTGAAAGTTACTTGAGATACCAAGGATCAGTTTTTGTAGATAGATTTGATGCAAATAGTTACCTTTATATTACAAGAGCTATGGATTACTTTGATTTAGCTAAACAATTTAACGGAAATTTATCAGATGCTTTTAAAGAAACTAAAGCTAAATTTTTCATAATATCTTTTACATCAGATTGGCTTTACCCTACTCAGGAAAATAAAGATATTGTAATTGCTTTAAACGCTATTGGTGCTGATGTTGGTTTTGTTGAAATCGAGTCAGATAAAGGACATGATTCTTTCTTACTTGATGTCCCAGACTTTCTAAGTGCTCTTAAAAATTTTTTAGATAAATCTTATACAGATAATTAATTATGAAAAATGAATTCCAAGTTATTGCTAATTTAATTGAAAAAGATAAAAAAGTTTTGGATGTTGGGTGTGCAGATGGCACTTTAATGAAATTTTTAAAAGATAATAAAAATATTAACATTAGAGGTTTAGAAATCTCAAAAGATAAAGTTCAAAAATGTATAGCAAAAGGATTAACAGTAATTGAGGGAAATGCTGAGAAAGATTTAATCCAATTTCCTGATAAATCTTTTGATTATGTTGTTTTAAGTCAAACACTTCAGGCATTTTTAAATCCTGAACTAGTAATAAATGAATTATTAAGAGTTGGAAAAAAAGCAATAGTTACCATACCTAATTTTGGTTATTGGAAAATTAGACTTCATTTATTAACTAAAGGAACAATGCCTATAACTAAAACATTGCCTGATGAATGGTATAACACTCCAAATTTACATATGTGTACAATTAAGGATTTTGTTCATTTTGTAAAATCTAGAAATTTTAAAATTTTCAAATCGATAGCTCTAAGTAATGAAAACGTATCATCAATTAATGATACTAATTTAGGTCTTAAAAATTTATTTGCTGATCTAGGTATATTTTTAATTGAAAAATAATATGAGAATAGAAATAATTCACTGCTTAAAGGATAATTACAGTTATTTAGTAATTGATGAGTCTAATAATACAGCATGCGTTATTGACCCAAGTGAGTCTGAACCAGTTGTTAATTTTATTGAAAAAGAAAATATTACTCTAAAATATATTCTAAATACACATCATCATTTTGATCATATTGGAGGAAATATAGATCTAAAAAATAGATACAATTCAATTGTAGTTGGCTATAAAGATGACGCTAATAGAATTCCAGAGATTCAAGTTTTACTTGAGGATGGTCAAATTTGGAAAGCTGATAACTTTGAGGCAAAAATTATTCATGTACCTGGTCATACGACAGGTCATATTAGTTTTCATTTTTTTAAAGAAAAACTAATCTTTACTGGTGACACACTATTTTCTCTTGGTTGTGGAAAAATTTTTGAAGGCACTTATCAAGAAATGTTTAACTCTTTAGGAAAAATAAAAAGGCTTCCTGAGGACACTAAAATTTATTGTGGACATGAATACACACTTCAAAATTCGAAGTTTTGTATCAAACATGAGCCTGAAAATATAAATTTACAAAACAAAATATCAAAAATTAATGAAAAGCTTAAAAACAACCTGCCCACTATCCCCTCTAGTGTCAAAGATGAAATAGAATGTAATATATTTTTAAGAGCAAAAAACGTTGAATCCTTTTCAAAATTGAGAGATTTAAAGGATAATTTCTAGTTAATTCAACTTGACTAAAACCTTGCTACAACTATATTGCGGTAACTTAAATTTAAATTCTTACTATGTCTTACGCTATAATAAAAACAGGTGGAAAACAGTATAAAGTAAAAGCTGGTGAAATCCTAAAAATTGAAAAATTACCAGACTCAAAACCTGAGTCTAAGATAGAATTCAACGAAATACTTGCATATGGAGATGATAAATCTATAGAAATAGGTACCCCACATGTTGAAGGTGCTAAAGTAGAAGCTGATTTAATTAAAAATGGTAAAGACAGAACGATTTTAATCTTCAAAAAAAGAAGAAGACATAATTCAAGAAGAAAAAATGGTCATAGACAAGAACATACAATGATTAGAATTAACAAAATTTTTTCTAAAGATGGTAAAGTTTTATCTGAGGCAGAAAAAATGGTTAAACCAACTAAAAAAGTTGAAGCTGAAGTTAAACCAAAAACAGAAGCGGCAAATAAATAAATTAGGTAACTTATGGCAACAAAAAAAGCAGGTGGATCATCGAGAAACGGACGAGATAGTGCTGGGCGAAGGCTTGGTGTTAAAAAGTACGGTGGTGAGACAGTAATACCTGGAAATATAATTGTAAGACAAAGAGGAACTAAAATTTTTCCTGGAGAAAATGTAGGAATGGGTAAAGATCATTCTATTTTTTCAGTAGTAAAAGGTAAAGTTGTGTTCAAAAAATCTAAAGCAGATAGAACTTTCGTTTCAGTAAAGCCCAATTAATAGTACAACTTAAATAGATGTTGTATTATGAAATTCCTAGATCAAGTAAAAATTTATATTAAAGCTGGAAACGGTGGTGATGGCTCACCAAGCTTCAGAAGAGAAAAATATGTTGAGTATGGAGGCCCCGATGGAGGTGATGGAGGAAAGGGTGGATCAATAATTTTAAAGGCTGAAGATAATCTTAACACACTTATAGATTATAGGTACCAACAACATCATAAGGCACAACGAGGAGAAAATGGTGCTGGACAAAATCGTACAGGTAAAGGAGGTGACGATTTATTTTTAAAGGTGCCCCTTGGAACTCAAGTTTTTGAAGAAGACAACAAAACTTTACTATTTGATTTTAATAAAAAAGGAGAAGATTTTGTCGTTGCTATTGGTGGTAAAGGTGGACTTGGAAATACTAGGTTTAAAAGTTCTACAAATAGAGCCCCAAGAAAATTTACCAAGGGTGGAATTGGAGAAGAGTTTACAATTTGGCTTCAATTAAAAACAATTGCTGACATTGGAATAATTGGTTTACCAAATGCTGGAAAATCAAGTTTGTTGGCTGCAATAACAAACGCAAATCCAAAAATCGCAAATTATAGATTCACTACTTTAAATCCTAATTTAGGAGTTGCATCTTATGATGATAAAGAAATTACTATTGCAGATATCCCAGGACTTGTAGAAGGTGCTCATGAAGGTGTTGGTCTTGGTATACAGTTTTTAAAACATATAGAAAGATGTAAATCATTATTGCATCTTATAGATATTACGAACTTAGATTTAAATGAGTCTTACGAACAAGTTAAAAATGAATTAAAAAGTTACAGCTCAAAATTAATTGATAAAAAAGAGCTTGTAGTACTTAATAAAATAGATTTAGTAGATGAAGATACTGTTAAAGATGTAATTGATTATTTTTCAAAAGGTAAAAATTGTGAAATAATGACTATGACTACATTAGAAAAAGACTCTATATCTAAAATTAAAGCTAAACTTTTGTCATATGTCTCTTAAAAATTCTAAAATAATAGTTGTCAAAATAGGATCTTCACTTCTCGTAGATAACAATAAAAAGATTAGAAAAAAATGGCTTTCTAGTTTTGCAAAAGATATCAAAAAATTAAAAGATAAAAATCAAAAAGTAGTAATTGTAAGCTCAGGTGCAATAGCGCTTGGATGCAAGAAAATGAATATAAATAAAAAAACAATTAAACTAGATAAGAGTCAGGCTATAGCTTCAATCGGGCAAATCGAACTGATGAACTTATTTTCTCAAACATTTACAAAATATAAGCTAAATATTTCACAAATCCTATTAACTCTTGAGGATACAGAGGAAAGAAGAAGATCTTTAAATGCTAAAAGAACTTTTGAAAATTTATTTGATTTAGGTTTTATTCCAATCGTTAATGAAAATGACACAATAGCCACAACTGAAATAAAATATGGTGATAATGATAGACTAGCGTCTAGAGTTGCACAAATTTCAGATGCTGACACTTTAATTCTTCTTTCAGATGTGAATGGTCTTTACACAAAAAATCCAAAAATTTACAAAGATGCTGAATTAATCAAAAATGTAAATGATATAAAAAAAGATTTAAAAGAGATTAATATTAAAGGTGTAAACGAATATGGTAGTGGTGGAATGGAAACTAAAATTGAAGCAGCAAAAATCTGTCAATTAGCAGGATGTAATATGGTTATAGCAAATGGACTACACTTAAATCCTATCTCAA
Organism: uncultured Pelagibacteraceae bacterium; assembly: GCA_902512765.1. Lineage (GTDB taxonomy): Bacteria > Pseudomonadota > Alphaproteobacteria > Pelagibacterales > Pelagibacteraceae > Pelagibacter. The sequence continues at coordinate 40,852 of CABXKF010000003.1, forward strand.
TGATTAATGAAAAAAATAATTGTACTTGGTTTAATTCTAAAGTTTCAAAGCTTGATGCTAGAAAAAAATGGATCATAAGTTCTATTGCGCCAAAAGGATCAATTATAATTGATGATGGTGCAAAAAAAGCTTTAAGATCAGGAAAAAGCTTATTAGCCGCTGGAATTAAAAAAATTTCAGGAAAATTTAGTAAAGGGGATCATGTCAAAATTCTAGATAAAAAAAACAACGAATGTGCAAGAGGTTTAAGTTCTTTTACATCTGATGAAATAATTAAAATTATGGGAAATCATTCAAATCAAATAGAAAAATTACTAGGTTATGTTGCAAAATCAGAAGTTATTCACAAAGATGATATGGTAGAGATTTAAAATGATTAAAAAAATGAAATTAATAGGTATTAAAAGTAGAAAAGCTTCTGAAAAAAAAATTAATTTAGATACTAAAAATAAAGTTTTAAATCTTTACGCTAAATTACTTGATAAAGAAAATAAATCGATATTAAGAGAAAACTTAAAAGATGTTAAATTTGCTAAAAGTAAAGGAATTAAAGAAAATCTAATTAACAGACTACAAATTGATAAAGTAAGACTCAAAAATATCAAAGATTCTGTCATTAAAATTTCTAAACTAAAAGATCCTGTAAATGTAACTCTAAAAAAATGGAGTAGACCAAATGGATTAAATATAAAAAGAGTAACTATACCAATTGGCGTAATTGGTGTTATTTTTGAAAGTAGACCCAATGTAACATCTGATGTAGCAGGTCTATGCTTTAAGTCTGGTAATGCTGTAATTCTAAAAGGTGGATCAGAAGCTTTGAATACCAACAGAATATTGGCAAAATTATTTCGACAAGCTCTTAAAAAAAATAATGTTGATGAAAATTATATTCAATTTGTAGACTCTAAAGATAGAAAAATGGTCGACATTATGCTTTCAAAAATGAAACAATACATTGATGTTATAATTCCTAGAGGTGGAAAAAATTTAGTTAAAAGAGTTCAAGAGTTTTCAACAGTTCCTACAATCGGCCACCTAGAAGGTATCTGTCACACGTTTATTGACAAAGATGCAGAATTAAATATGGCATCAAATATTATTTATAATGCTAAATTAAGAAATACAGCTATTTGTGGTGCAACCGAAACTATTTTACTTCATGAGAAAATAGTTAAAAAATTTTGTAATCCAATTTTAAAAAGACTTGAGAATGAAAATTGTAAAATATACGGTGATAATATCATAAGAAAATATTACAAAGGTAAAGTTTATCCAGCTAAAGAGAAAGATTGGTCTACAGAATATTTAACAGCTGCTGTATCGGTTAAAGTTGTTAAAAGTTCTGATGAAGCTATCAATCATATAAACAAATATGGAACAATGCATACTGATTCAATTATTACTAAAAATAAAAAAACAGCTAATAAGTTTTTAAAAAATGTTAAAAGCTCTATTGCAATGCATAATACTTCAACACAGTTTGCGGATGGAGGTGAATTCGGATTTGGTGGAGAAGTAGGTATATCAACTAATACACTACCTCCAAGAGGCCCTGTTAGCTTAGAGCAGTTAGTTTCATACAAATATGAAATCTCAAGTAAAGGAAAAATAAGAGAATAACTTGAATATAAAAAAAGTTAAAATTGGAATTTTGGGAGGTTCATTTGATCCAGCTCACAAAGGTCATTTAGCAATATCTAAAGAAGCTAAAAAAAAATTCAAACTTGAAAAAATTATTTGGGCTATTACTAAGCAAAATCCACTTAAATCTGAGAGCAAGACACCTATTGCAAAAAAAATTAAGGATTGTAAAAAAATAATTGGATTGAATTCTTTTATAAAAGTAAAATTTTATGAAAATATAATTAAATCTAATAAAACTATTGATCTAATTAACCATCTTAAAAAAAATAAAAACTTTGAAATTTATTTTTTAATGGGGGCGGACAACCTGATTGATTTTCATAGATGGCACAAATCAGAATTAATTACTCAAAAATGTAATATCATCGTATTCGATCGTCATGGATATAAAAAAAATTCTTTAAAATCAAAGACATTTAAGAAGTTTAACAATAAAACTCTTACATTTGTTGAATTTAAAAAAGTCAACATTTCATCTTCTCAATTAAGAAAAATTTGATAGTCTTATTTTAACTAATGGATAAAATTTCAGATCTTAAATCAGTTGTAATTGACACACTGGATCTTAACAAAGCTCAAGACATTGTAACTATTGACCTTAAAGATAAAAGTTCAATGGCAGACTATATGATTATTGCAAGTGGTACTTCTTCAAGACATATACAGTCTTTATCAGAGCAGGTTTTAGAAAAGTTAAAAGATAATGGTATCAAAAATTCAAAGATTGAAGGAAAAGAAAGTAGTGAATGGAAGCTGGTTGACGGAATTGATTTGATTGTGCATATATTCCATCCTGAAAAAAGAAAGTTTTATGAGCTTGAAAAAATTTGGTCAGAACTAATTCCAAAAGAAAAGGTAATTATATGAAAAAAATTCAACTTTATTTGATAATTTTTTTAACCTCTTTTTTTTTCTCCTATTCAATAAATTCAGCTGAAATAGATATTTATAAAAAAATTGATCTATTTGGAGAAGTCCTTGAAAAGATAAATGAAGAATATGTAGATGAAATTAATCAATCTGAAAGCATGGACTCTGCTATTAATGGTCTTCTTCAGTCACTTGATCCCTATTCCGCTTATATGTCACCAGAAATTTTTCAAGAGATGCAAACCGAAACTAGTGGGGAGTTTGGTGGTCTCGGAATTGAAGTTAGTATGGAATCAGGTGTTGTAAAAGTAATTTCACCCATAGATGACACTCCTGCATCAAAAGCTGGCATTAAAGCTGGGGACTATATTGTAAAAATTAATAACACTCAGGTGCAAGGAAAATCTTTAAGTGAAGCAGTTGATTTAATGAGAGGTCCAGTTGGTTCTAGCATTGAGCTAACTGTGAGACGAAGAGGAGTAAAAAAAGCTCTTACATTCAACATAACAAGAGAAATAATTGAAGTACAATCTGTTAAATCAGATTTATTAGAAAATAATATAGGATACATCAGATTAACTTCTTTCAACGACAACAGTAGTCAACAGATTAAAAAACAAATTAAAAAACTAAAAGAAAACGAAAACCTAAAAGCATTTATATTGGACTTAAGAAATAATCCTGGAGGTCTATTATCTCAGGCAATAAAAATTTCTGACTTTTTTTTAGAAAATGGTGAAATAGTATCAACGAAAAGCAGAAAAAAATCAGAGAATAGAAAATGGTTTGCAAGAAAAGGAGATATTACTGATGGAAAAACTTTATTGGTATTGATAAACTATGGATCTGCATCTGCATCTGAAATTGTTGCTGGAGCTCTTAAAGACCATAAAAGAGCAATTATACTTGGTGAAAGTAGTTACGGAAAAGGATCTGTGCAGTCAATAATTCCTCTAAAAAACAAAGGAGCTATCAGATTAACAATTGCAAAATATTACCTTCCATCTGGAAAATCTATATCAGAAGTAGGAGTAAGACCAGATATTGAAGTCAATGAAGAAGGTGATGACTTTAGAATTAAAACTGTTACTGATAATCAGCTAAATTACGCAATTAAGTTACTAAACGGATAGTAATATGAAAAAGAATTTTAGCGAACTACCGCTAAGAATTGGAGTAGGAATAATTTTATTAAATAATGATAATAAAGTTTTTGTTGCAAGAAGGATCGATAATGCAAAAAAATTTTGGCAGATGCCTCAAGGTGGAGTTGATGAGGGAGAAGATTTTTTAAAAGCTGCCTACAGAGAACTTGAGGAAGAAACTAGTGTTAAAAGTGTAGAACTAATCAAAGAAATAGATGGCTCTATAACCTACGAACTTCCTGATCGATTGTTAGGAATTATTTGGAAAGGTAAATACAAAGGTCAAAAACAAAAGTGGTTTTTAATGAAATTTACAGGAGAAGAAAAAGAAATTAATATCAAAACTAAAAATCCAGAGTTTTTAGATTGGAAATGGATCGATATTGATCAAATTACAGAAGTTGTAGTAGATTTTAAGCTACACGTTTACAAAGAACTTCAGGAAAAAGTTAAAAAGATTATTAATTAAGAGATCTTAGTACTTCAAGTTTTTGATCAACCAAATATTTAGATTGGTCATTTATCTCAGGGTTGCTTGCTTCCTCTTCAGCCAATTTTAATAGATCTTGTTGCTTAGATTTATCTAAATCTGTGAGATTAAATATCGAGCTTGTCAGGATTGATAAATTATTATTTTTAAACTCAACAATTCCATCCTCAACATAATAATTTTCATCACCAGATTTTGACAAAATTTTTATAATACCTGGCTTTAAAAATGAAATTATAGAAATGTGATCTTTAAGTATTCCCATCTCACCTTCAAAGGCAGGAACAACAACTTCAGATACATCTTCTTTAACTAAAAAAGATTTTTCTGGATTTACTATTTCAATCTTAAACTCTTCACTCATTAAGCAGCAGCTTCCTTAGCCATTTTTTCAGCTTTTTCTATTGCTTCTTCTATAGTTCCAACCATATAAAAAGCTGCTTCTGGCAGGTGATCGTAGTCACCTTTACAAATTGCAGCAAAGCCTTTTATTGTTGAGTCTAAATCAACTAATTTACCTGGCGATCCAGTAAATACTTCAGCAACAAAGAACGGTTGAGATAAAAATCTCTGGATTTTTCTTGCTCTTGCTACAACCAACTTATCTTCTTCAGATAATTCATCCATACCTAAAATAGCTATTATATCTTGTAGCGATTTATAAGTTTGTAAGATTTTTTGAACTTCTCTAGCAACTCTATAATGTTCATCACCAACAATTCTAGGATCCAAAATTCTTGAAGTAGAATCAAGTGGATCAACTGCAGGATAAATACCTATTTCTGCAATTTGTCTCGAAAGTACGGTAGTAGCATCCAAGTGAGCAAATGATGTTGCGGGCGCAGGGTCAGTTAAATCATCGGCAGGTACATAAATAGCCTGTACTGATGTAATCGATCCTTTATTAGTAGTAGTAATTCTTTCTTGAAGGTTACCCATGTCAGTTGCAAGTGTAGGCTGATAACCAACAGCCGATGGTATTCTACCTAATAGTGCTGACACCTCAGAACCTGCTTGTGTAAATCTGAATATATTATCTACGAAAAAAAGAACATCTTGACCTTCTTGATCTCTAAAATATTCAGCTACAGTTAATCCTGTAAGAGCAACTCTAGCTCTAGCTCCTGGAGGCTCGTTCATTTGTCCATAAACTAGTGCAGCTTTAGATCCAGCTCCATCTTTTTTAATAACACCTGAGTCTATCATCTCATGGTATAAATCATTTCCTTCTCTAGTTCTTTCTCCAACTCCTGCAAATACTGAAAATCCACCGTGTGCTTTTGCAACGTTGTTAATTAATTCCATAATTAAAACTGTTTTTCCAACTCCAGCTCCACCAAACAGTCCAATTTTTCCACCTTTTGCATATGGTGCTAGTAAATCAATTACCTTAATACCTGTAACTAATATTTCTGTTTCAGTAGATTGTTCGTTAAATTCTGGTGCAGCTCTGTGAATAGGCCAGCTTTCTTTTGTTTTTACTTCGCCTCTTTCATCAATAGGCTCTCCAATTACATTTATAATTCTTCCCAATGTTTCAGGGCCAACTGGAACTTGGATAGGCGCTTTAGTATTTGTCACCTCGTCACCTCTTTTTAAACCTTCAGTAGCATCCATTGCAATTGTTCTAACAGTAGATTCTCCTAAATGCTGAGCAACCTCTAAAACTAGTCTGTTGTCTCCATTTTTACATTCTAAGGCTGTTAAAATTTCTGGAAGATCTCCATCAAATTTTACGTCTACTACTGCTCCAATAACTTGTGTAATTGTTCCTTTGCTCATAATTATAAACTCTCTGCTCCTGATATGATTTCTATTAGTTCTTTAGTAATTGCTGCCTGACGACTTCTATTATACTCAATAGTAAGCTTGTCAACCATTTCACCTGCGTTTCGGGTTGCATTATCCATTGCACTCATTCTTGAGCCCTGTTCACTAGCTGAATTCTCTAACATTGCCTTAAATATTTGTGTTGAAATATTTTTTGGCAATAAATTGCTTAAAATCTCATCTTCATCTGGTTCAAACTCGTAACTATCCTCAGATCTATCATCCTCTGAATTTTCAACATTTAAAGGAATTATTTGTTGTGCTTGAGGAATTTGAGTAATTACATTTTTAAATTGGTTATAAAAAATAGTACAAACATCAAACTCTTCAGCTCCAAATTTTTCAATTACCATTTTACCAACTTTTTCAGCATCAAAATAGTTAGCATGTTTTGACTCTTTGAATGAAATATTTGCAATTATCTTGTCACTATAGGCTCTTTTAAGTTGGTCGTTACCTTTTGAACCTACAGTAATGATCTTTAGATCTTTTCCATCTTTTGAAAGCTTAGCAAAATAGCTTTTGGCCTTTTTAATAATATTTGAATTAAAACCACCACACAAACCTCTATCGGAAGTCATCACTACGCATAAATGAACTTTATCATTACCTGATCCAGATAATAATTTTGGAGCATTTTCTTTGTCAGAAATCCCACTAGAAAGATTTAGAATTATATTATTCATTTTTTCTGAATAAGGCCTTCCCTTCTCAGCACTTTCTTGGGCTCTTCTAAGTTTTGCTGCCGCTACCATCTTCATAGCTTTGGTAATTTTCTGTGTAGACTTTACACTAGCTATTCTTTTTTTAAGGTCGTCTAAACTTGCCATAATAAATTAAGATTTAAAGTTTTCCTTTAATTGAGTTATTACTTCAATTAGTAATTTTTCTTTATCATCTTCAAGTTTACCTGAACTTTGAATTGAATCAATTATTTCAGGTTTATCAGACTTACATTTTTCAATGATTTTATTTTCAAATTCAGCAATATCTTTTAATTCAATATCATCCAAATATCCCTTTACTCCACAGAAGACAGAAATAACTTGTTCAGCTACTGTCATTGGTGAGTATTGTTTTTGTTTTAGAAGTTCAGTTAATTTTGAACCTCTATTTAAAAGTTGTTGTGTTGAAGCATCTAGATCAGATCCAAATTGAGCAAAAGCAGCCATCTCTCTATATTGTGCTAACTCTAATTTCATTGATCCAGAAACTTTTTTCATCGCTTTTGTTTGTGCTGAAGAACCAACCCTTGAAACAGATAAACCTACGTTAATAGCTGGTCTTATCCCCTGGTTAAAAAGTTCAGTTTCTAAGAAAATCTGACCATCAGTAATTGAAATTACATTAGTTGGAATAAACGCTGATACGTCACCACCTTGTGTTTCAATAATTGGAAGCGCTGTTAGAGAACCTCCACCATGCTCGTCACTTAATTTTGCTGCTCTTTCTAACAATCTACTGTGAAGATAGAATACATCACCAGGGTAAGCTTCACGTCCTGGAGGTCTTCTTAACAATAGGGACATTTGTCTATAAGCAACAGCCTGTTTAGACAAATCATCATAAATAATTAAACCGTGCATTCCATTATCTCTGAAATATTCACCCATTGTACAACCTGTATAGGGTGCTAAAAACTGAAGTGGCGCAGAGTCAGATGCTGTTGCAGCAACGATTGTTGTGTATTCCATTGCTCCAGCTTCTTCCAATGTTTTTTGAATTTGTCTTACAGTTGATCTTTTTTGACCAATAGCGACATAAATACAATAAAGTTTTTGTTTCTCATCACCAGACTCATTAATTTTCTTTTGGTTAATGATAGCGTCAATTGCAACTGCAGTTTTACCTGTTTGTCTGTCACCAATAATTAATTCACGCTGACCTCTTCCAACTGGAACTAGACTATCAATAGATTTAAGACCTGTTTGCATAGGCTCACTAACTGACTGTCTAGGAATAATTCCTGGAGCTTTTACTTCAACTCTACTTTTTTTAACACTTTTATCTAAAGGTCCTTTGCCATCAATTGGATTTCCTAACCCATCAACAACTCTACCTAATAATTCTTTTCCGACTGGAGTATCAACAATGTTCCCAGTTCTTTTTACAGTATCACCTTCTTTGATATTTCTGTCATCTCCAAAAATTACAACCCCAACGTTTTCACTCTCTAAGTTTAAGGCCATACCTTTGGAGCCATCTGCAAACTCAACCATCTCTCCAGCTTGAACATTGTCGAGACCATAAATTCTAGCGATACCGTCTCCCACTGATAAAACTTGTCCTACCTCAGTTACTTCTGCTTTATCACCAAAATTTTTAATTTGTTCTTTTAATATCTTTGTTACTTCCGAAGGATTTATTTCCATTTATGCCTCTATCATTCTGTTTTCGATTTGTTGTAATTTATTTTTAATTGAGGTGTCAACCATAGTACTTCCAACTTGAACTATTAAACCTCCTATTAAACTTTCGTCATGTTTGTAGTTTAATTTTATTTTTGAGCTAAAATTTTTAGTAAGCTCTTCTGTAATTTTTGATATTTCATCGCCAGATAATTCTTTTGCAGATTTTAATTCTGCTTTTAATTCTCCTCTTTTTTGAGAACATGTTTCAATGAAGCTCTTTAAAATTTGATCTACATAAAAAAAACGTCTTTTAGTAATTAAAAAACTTAAGAAATTTTTTAATAAACTTTCAAATTTGTTGTCATTAGAAATAATATCTATAACTTTTAAAAGATCTTCTTGGCTATTAGTTGGATCTTTAATTAGATCTGAGAAATCTTTACTTGATGAAATCAGGCTTAAGATAGATGAGGACTGATCTTCTACTTGAGAAAGAACATTGCTTTCACTTGCAAGCTCATACAAAGCTAAAGAATATCTTTCAGCTGAAGTTATTGAAAATCCCTTATTTTTACTCAACTTGGTACCTCTGTTATGTTGAAGATTATTTTAAAATCACGCTCTAATTAGCATATGACCATAATGTCTTCAAGTAGCACATTCGTTTAAAAGTCCTTTTTTTAAAGGTTAATTGAAGTTTATTGGATCAACATCAACTGAAAGTTTTATTCCTGATGAAAATTTGTAATTTGGGATAATTTCAGCGATTGAATTCTGTAATTTGAGAGATTTTGAACCTCTAATTAACATTCTTATTCTAAATTTTCTTTTTAGTCTAAAAATAGGTGCGCTGACCGGTCCTAAAACTCTTCCATTAATTTTTTTTTCGATAAAATTTTTAAAATAAAAAGCTTCTTTTTCTAATTTTACTTCATTGTCTCCTGTTAGAATTAATGAAATAAATCTTTGAAATGGTGGAAGCTTGTTTTGTCTTCTAATATCTAATTCTCTATCAAGAAAGATGTCAGGATTACTATTTGTTAAATCTGAAATCATTTTAGTATTAGTATTATAAGTTTGAAAATACACAGTAGCAGGTTTACCTGTTCTTCCTGCACGGCCAGAAAGCTGGTGATATAACTGTAAATTTTTTTCAGCTCCTCTCAGATCATGTCCTTGAGACGAAAGATCAATATCAACTACCACAATACAATTAAGGCTTGGAAAATGAAAACCTTTAGAGATCAACTGTGTTCCAACTAATATTTGAACCTCATTATTAATTATTTTTTCTAATTTATCGCTAGAGTCTTTTTTATTCATAGTATCACTCGAAAAAATTTCTATTTTTTTTGATGGAAAGTTTTTTTTAACTTCTTCAGATATTCTTTCCACACCAGGCCCACTAAAAATAAACTCACAGTCACCATCTTTTACACAAGTTCTTTTCAAAGAAGATTTAAAACCACAATAATGGCACAATAAATTATTTTTATTTTTATGATAAACTAAATTGATTGAACAATTTGGACACGAATAACTATTAAAGCATTTATTGCAAAGTACATGTGGAGAAAAACCTCTTCTATTTAAAAAAAATAATACTTGGTCGTTTTTATCAAGATGAAAATTTACTTTCTCAATTATTTTTTTTGAAAGCCAAGATTGTTTTTCTAATTTTGTTTCATTAAGATTGATTATTTCATAATTTGGTAATGATGCATTTTGATAACGTTTTTCTAATTTAGAAATACTATATTTACCTTTTTTAATATTTTCATAAGTTTCAATTGATGGAACAGCTGTAATTAAATTGATAGGAATATTTTCAAATGACGCTCTTGAAATAGCCATGTCTCTTGCATTATAGGTAACTCCTTCATCTTGTTTATAAGATTGGTCATGTTCTTCATCAACAATAATTAGACCTAGTTTTTTAAATGGTAAAAATAATGATGATCTAGCTCCAATGACAACTTTTATTTCCCCGTTTGCAATTCCACTCCAAATAATTTCTTTCTTTTTTTTTGTAATACCAGAATGCCAAACTGCTGGGGTAAAGCCAAAGAATTCTATAAATTTTTTTTCAAATTGACCTGTTAAGCCAATCTCAGGTAATAAAATTAAGCCCTGAAAACCTTTGTTTATAATGTCTTTAAGGGCTTCAAAATATACCATGGTTTTTCCTGAGCCTGTTGTTCCCTGAAGAACATGAACCCTAAATTTTTGATTAGAAAAATTCATTTTTTTAAGGGATTTTTTTTGTTCTTCAGAAAGCTTTATTGAATTTTTTTTGATACTTGTGTCAAAAATTTTGTGAGTATCTTGTTGAAATTTTTCTACAGCATTACTACTTAATAAAACTAGTTTTAAAGCCATTCCTCTAGGAATTATATTGTATTCTGAAAACCAGTTAAGAAATTTGATAGTTGTTTTTTTTAATGGAGAAACGTCTAATTTTTTTAAAACACTCTTTATCTTAAAATTTCTATTATTTTTTTTTTCAAATTCATCCCAAACTACTCCTGTGATTTTAGATTTACCAAAAGGTACAACTACATAATCTCCTACTTTTAAATTAATATCACTTTCGTAAGTAAAAGGATGGTTAAAGATATTTGGTAAAAGAATCGGTACTTTCATATCTTAATAATATGAAAATTTACTAAGAGTGTATTGCTCTTTTATCTACTGATAATGCTGCTTCTTTAACAGCTTCTGAAAATGTTGGGTGAGCGTGACAAGTTCTTGCAATATCCTCAGAGCTTGCACCAAATTCCATAGCAACACCTATTTCTGCAATAAGCTCTCCTGCGTGAGGACCAATAATGTGTGCACCTAAAACTTTATCTGTAGTTTCATCTGCTAAAATTTTTACAAACCCTTCTGCGTCATCTATAGCTTTTGCTCTAGAGTTTGCCATGAATGAAAACTTACCAATTTTATATTTTGTGTTTAATTCTTTTAATTGTTCTTCTGTCTTGCCAATTGATGCGACCTCAGGGGTAGTATAAACAACACCAGGAATTGTATCATAATTTACATGACCTGATTGACCTGCAATATTTTCTGCAACCGCAATTCCTTCATCTTCTGCTTTATGGGCAAGCATTGGTCCACTTATAACGTCACCTATCGCATATATGTTATCAACGTTTGTTTTAAACATATTGTCTGTTTTAACTCTTTTTCTTTCATCTAATTCAACCCCAATAGCTTCTAAATTTAAACCATTAGTGTTTGCTTTTCGTCCAACAGAAATAAGAACTACATCACAATCAAAATTATTTTTATTTCCATCTTTATCAACTGTTGAAACAACTGCTCCTGTTTTATTATTTTGAATAGCTTCAACTTTATTTTGCATATTAAATTTGATGCCTTGTTTTTTTAAAATCTTCATAAATTCTGAGGAAATTTCTTTATCCATACCTGGAGTAATATGATCTAAAAACTCTACTACTTGCACTTCAGCTCCTAATCTTGACCAAACTGATCCCATTTCTAATCCAATGTAACCACCTCCCACTACAACCATTTTATTTGGAACTTTATCTAATTTTAATGCTCCAGTTGAAGATACAATAACTTTCTCATCAATTTCTATTCCAGGTAATGACATTGGTACAGAACCAGTTGCTATCACTGTTTTTTCAGCCTCTATAACTGTCTCTTTGTTTTGATCATCTCTAATTATAATTTCATTTTGAGATTTGAAGCTTCCAGTTCCTTTGTAATAGGTCACCTTGTTTTTTTTCAATAAAAACTCGACTCCCTTAGTAAGAATAGTCACTGCTTTATCTTTACTTTTCATCATTTTTTCTAGATTTAGCTTAACTTCTCCAACTTCAATTCCTTTACTAGATAAATTTTGAACTTTATGAAATTCTTCAGATAAATTTAATAGGCTTTTTGAGGGAATGCACCCAACGTTTAAACACGTTCCCCCAAGTGATCCTCTTGACTCTATGCAGGCTGTTTTAAGTCCAAGTTGAGCAAGCCTAATAGCACAAACATAACCACCAGGACCCCCTCCAATTACTACTGCTTGAAATTTTTCTGACATTTAAATATCCAAAAATAACCGTCTAGGGTCTTCTAAATTTTCTTTAACCATTTTTAAAAATGAAACTGACTCTTTACCGTCAATTATTCTATGATCATATGACAAAGCTAAATACATAATAGGTCTAATTTTTATTTCTCCATCAACCACAACTGGTCTTTCAACAATATTATGCATTCCAAGTACCCCTGATTGAGGAAGATTCAATATTGGTGTTGATAACATTGATCCATACACACCACCATTACTAATTGTAAATGTTCCACCTTGAAGATCTTCAATAGTTAATTTTCCGTCTCTTGCTTTTTCTGAAATTTCTTTAATATTTTTTTCAATATCAGCAAATGATAATTCATCAGCATTTCTTAATACAGGTACAACCAAACCTTTTTCGGTACCTACAGCAAAACTAAGATTATAATAATTTTTATAAATTATTTCATCACCATCTATCTCAGCATTTACTGCTGGGAAATTTTTCAATGCAACAACACACGCTTTAACAAAAAAAGACATAAAACCTAATTTTATTCCATAACGACTTTGAAAATCTTGCTGATTTTCTTTTCTCATTTCCATAATATTAGTCATATCAACTTCATTAAATGTAGTTAACAAAGCTGCATTTTCTTGTGCTTGTTTTAATCTCTTAGCTATCGTCTGTCTTAGTCTGGTCATTTTAATTCTTTCTTCTTGACCATACTGAGCTTTTCTTTCTGAAGGTTGTGGATTAGCTCCCATTAAAC
>CABXKF010000004.1 GCA_902512765.1 uncultured Pelagibacteraceae bacterium
TTATGAAGATCGATTTGGAGGAATAAAGCTACCAATGCCAAATGTAAAAGGTCAATTTCAATTAGAGAATGTATCAACAGCTATAGCAACTCTAAGAACTTTAAAGGAATTTGATATAAAAGATGATCACATTCAAAAAGGAATTACAAAAATAAATGGTATTGCAAGATTACAAGAGATCAAATCTGGCAACCTTAAAGAGCTTGTTAAAGCTCATCAGCTTTTTGTTGATGGATCTCATAATCCTTTAGGTGCAAAAGTGTTAAATGAGTACTTGGAAAGTTTAAATTGTAACAAACATATTATTCTTGGGATGATGGCTAATAAAGATCATAATGAATATATGAGTTACTTTAAGGATGTTACAACTTTGACCACTATTGATATCCCCAATCAACCTAATTCAATTAAAGGAAAAGAACTTAAAGATAAACTTAATAGTTTTAAAAACGTTAACTACAAAGAAAGTGTGGAAGAAGCTATTAAATCAATTCCAATTAAGGAAAACGACATAATACTTATTACTGGATCTTTATATCTTGCTGGGGAAGTATTGAATTTAAATTAGATATTTTTATCTAAAAATTCTTTCATGTGGCTTTCAGGAACTCCGCCAACTTTTCTATCTACTTCAACACCTTTTTTGTAGATAATAACTGTTGGTACACCTCTAATTCCTGCAGCGCTTCCAGTATTAATTCCACCATCTTCGATGTCTGCATAATAGAAACCAGCCTTATCTTTATATTCGTCTGAAAGCTTAGTCATTACTGGAACAAGTGCCTTACATGGTCCGCACCAAGCAGCTGAGAACTGGATAACTGAAATATCTTCGTTTTTTATTTTACTATCAAAATCGTCGTCTTTAAAATCATTAAGCATATATCTGATATAATTGATTCAATTGATTATTCAATGGGCAAAAGTAAACTTTTTTTGATTTATTAAATTATGCGTCAGAATACTTTTGCTCTAAATTCATCACATAATCATTAATTCCATCAAGAAATTTAAGCTTTTCATCTACTGTTTTGAAGGAGAACATTTTGTCTTCATTTTCTCTAATCTCATCACATTCTGAATAAAAGGCAGAAATTGTCCACCATTTCTCTTTATTGGTACTTAAAATTCTTGAAGCTATACGACGTTTTATTTTTTTATGAATTTCTTTAGGTAAAATTTCAGGCGCCTCATTAAATATCAATCCATGACCAAAAGTAACAAGTCTTTGATCATCAAACTTATCTAATAATGCAAATTTTTCTTTCCAGTCACCTGTATGAAATTTAGGAAATAAAGCTTGGTCTTTAGCAGAGGTAAATCCTCCAGAATAAATAGACTCTTCTGGTTCAATATCCTCTTGTGAGGAAATTTCCATTTTCTCTTCTGCAGCTTCTCTTAAAATATTACAAATATCTTGTGAAAACTTTTCGTTAGTTTTAACTAACTCTGCCCTTTTTTTAATTAGATTTGGATCTAGTTTACTATAAGGCTCAACTTTCATTCCAAAACTTTGATCTAAAATTATTGGTGCTTTATTTGATCTAATAGTTCTTAAAAATTTAGGAGATTTTTTCATCTCTTTTTTTAAGTCTTCGTAATTTAATTTCTGAATAGCTTCCACATCAACTCTTAGATCTACAGCTTGACCCCATTTATAAACTGGATGCATGCAAGCATTCGGGTGTAGTGGTGCACACAAATATAAACGGCTTGTTCCATAGAAATACTCATTCAATGTAAATATTTTTTCCTGTTTAATCATATTCTCAACAATAACTTTGCTGCTTGTTTTAAAATATTCTTGCCACAGTGTTGGTTGTTTTTGTTTAATTAAATCTAAAACTTTAACAGTAAGTTCAGTATCAAATAATGCAGAGTGAGCACCAGCAGATTCGAAACCATTTAATCTTGCTAAAGACTCTAGCTTCATTGATTTATTCCCTTTAGGATTTAATTCTGTCTTTAAAACATCATCGTCTATAGCAAATGCTGCTCTAACAATATTTAAAGCATCATGGCGAACATTTCCCTCCGTATTTGTCAAATATGGCTTTCTTAAAGATTTAAAAAATTCTTTTCTAATTACTTCGTCATCAAAGTTGATACTTGAATAACCTAAAAAGGTTGCGGGTGACCACTCTCTAAATTTTTGTTCAACCTGAGTTAACATTTCGTAATGACTTAGATTGCCTTTGGTTAATAAATCGACATTTGATTTATTGATACAAAGAGCGGTAGCACTTGGAACTCTATCTTGGGGCAGTCTACATCTTGCTGAAAAACGCTCTAGTTCTTTGAAGTTTTCATCTAATAATATTCCACCTATTTCAATAATAGTTGCCCAATCTGTTTGGGCAGAATCTGTTTCAATATCCCATACTACGTAATTCAATTTGCTCTCCTTTGTGCATAAAATTGTTCAACTTTTTCTAAAAATTTATTTTGGTAATTTTTTAATCTTTCACCATCTATCAAAAATCTTTGAAACATATTGTCTTTTGTACAAAGCAAAATAACAACTTGGGTAATGTTAGATCCATGTACAGTATTATGTGCTAAAGCATAAGCGCTACATTGCAAATAATAATCGTCAATCCATTCGTCTTTTTTTGGCTTATTACTTTGTTTAAAATCTATAATTGTTTCTTTGTTTTCATAGACACCCACACAGTCTGCGGCTCCCGCATATTTGCCCGGGTAATATAATGTTGCTTCACAACCCCAAATTTCATCCAATTTATTTCTTAAACCATTTTCAATAATCTGATCAGCCATCATTCGCTCTCTAGTATTATCTCCTAGTAAATCTAAATTTAACTTTCCAAGTAAAAATTTTTCCAAGTATTCATGCATCGAACTTCCTCTACTGCTAGCTTCTCTTGTTATAATTTCTGCTTGCTTATGACCTACTCTTTGCTTCCAAGCTTGAAGAGATGCTTTTTTTTCCTCAGACTCAGTTGCTTTTAAAATAGTTGTCACTGAAGGTAATCGTTCTTCATTAACTGAATAATGTCTAGAGCCATCAACTATTGATCTAGTAGATTTTGGATAGATATATTTATTATTCCACTGCATGTGATTTCTTATATTCGTTATTGTAGAAAAAAAGAAATTAATTTTTTGCTTGTTTTGAATGTTCAACAAATTTTTCTACATTTTCTGTTTGGACAGCTTTTTCAAGTTGTTCAGGATCTTTAATACTTTCAAGAGTTCTGGTAATTGATCTAGCGTCGGTACCAAACTTATCCACAACAGACATAGCTTCTTCTAATTTTTTTCTAAGAGAAATTATATTATCAAAGTGCTTTCCAAATCTTGAACTAATTGTTTTTAGATGATTATAAATTTCTGTTGCACCTTTTTGAACTTTTAAAGATTGAAATCCCATATGAAGAGATTGCAAGTAAGCTGAAAGAGTATTTGGTCCACAGATTACAACTTTATGTTTTTTCATTAATTCTTGAGTTAATAATTCTTTGGTGCTTGGATCTTGGTATTCAGTTAATTCTTTGTATAAGCTTTCTGTTGGAGCATATACAATTGCAAAATCTGTAGTTTTAGGTGGCACAATATACTTTTCATTAACACTCTTAGCTTTAGCTTTAAAGGCAGTGGCTAATTTTGCTCTAGCATCTGCAACAGCCTTTTTGTCTTGCGCGTCATGACCATCGGTAATTGATTTGAATTTTTCTACTGGAAAATGACTATCAACAGGAACCAGAACATCACCTTGAAGCTTAATTGCAAATTCAACGTTTTCACTTGTATCCTCTTTCATCTTAACATTGGTTATGAATTGAGTAGCTGGTAACAAATCTTTAATTAAAGCATCCAAACTAAACTCAGCAAGAGTTCCGTACTTTTTAACACCAGCTAAAATTTTAGTTATGCTCTCTTGGCTTTTATTTAATAATTCAACCTGACTATTAAAGTTTCCAACTTTTTCATCAACTTTAGTCAAAGCCTCTGTCATATCTTTAGTAACACCAGTAGATAAGTTGTTAAATGAAGTCGACATTGAACCCAGCGAGGTATTGATAGTATTATTTAAGGTGTCTTTTAAACTTTGTATTTCAGTCTTTAAATTAGCTATCTCTTCAGCTTCCTTATTTTCATTCTCGTCTTTGGGCTTGGATCTTAAATTTAAATAAAGAATTACCGAAGCAATTCCTACTAGTAAAACTAACAATGAGATTAAAATTATATCCATGATTCTATTATTTTATTTTATATGAAAATTTGATTAATATATTAAAATATTTAAAACTTATCCGATGGAATTATTCTTAATATTAAAAATTGTATTTATTATTGGGGCTGTTGCAGCGCTTTATGCGGTTGCTAGAAACCTTGATATTATTAAGATTATTTTAATTTATTGGAAAGATCTAATTCTTAAAAAGTAATTTTACAAGTCTTTTAACTTCTGGTTTTTTAACAGATGATTTTGATGTCATCATACAAGCTACAGACTCTAAGATCTTACCATCTTTTAAAATACGAAGATTGTTGGCTTTTAAAGTCTCACCAGTTGACGTTATATCTGTAATTATCTCACTTGATCCTGTAAAGGGATAAGCTTCTGTTGCCCCTAAACTTCCAACTAATTTAAATTGAGTAACTCCTTTTGAGAATAAAAATTCTCTAGTTAAGTTTGGATATTTGGTTGCAACTCTTAATCTTTTCTTCTTTTTATCTTTAAATTCAAATGCAATTTCTTCTAAATCTGCAACTGTTTGAACATCAATCCAAGGATCAGGAATAGCCACAACTAAAGTTGCTTTTCCAAAATCATATCTTTTAGATACATTAATTTTATTTTGAATATTTACTTCACTCTCTTTTAATAAATCATATCCTGAAAAACCAAGATCTAATGAACCATCTCCAAGTCTTTCAACTATTTCTCTGGCATGGAGATATAAAACTTTAATATTCTTTAATTGTTTTATTGATCCTAATAAATCTCTCTCTCCTCTTTCAGAAACTAGACTTAATTTATTTTTTTTAAATATTTTTAAAATATCTTTTCTAAGTCTACCTTTACTTGGAATACCAATATTTATTATATTTTTTTTCATTAGTAATTTAAATTTAGAGCAGCTCCTACTGCTGCTACTTGATTTTTAGCACCAAGATCAGAAATTAATTTATCATATCTTCCACCATTAATTATGTTTCTATTTTTTGATTTAGACTTGATATCAATTTTGAATACCATTCCTGTGTAGTATTCTAATTGTCTTCCAAATGAAGCTGAGAAAACAACATTGAGTTTTGAAATTTTATTATTAGAGACTGGAAAATATTTCTGATCAACTATTAAATTGATCTTATTCTTTTTAAAAAACTTATTTAATTCACTTGCAGCTTTATTAATTGAGCATTTAATTTTTAAAAAATCTTTAATAATCTTTGATACATTTTTACCTTTTTTTGCTCCTCGTGGGTCTCTAATCTTATTATCAAATCTTTTTAAAATTTCATTAATTGACCTTCCTGCGATGACTTTGGATAGATCTTCTTTTAACATTTTAAAATATCTTTTTTTATCAATCTCAACAATGGTTGGGTCTACATCTGAATTAGTCTCTAATCTTTTTAATAGATCATTAAAATATCTCTCTCTCCAAAAATGCCTTGATAATCTTAACTTCCAACGTTTTGGAATATCTAGTTTTGAAATTAATAAATTAAAGATTTCAACATTACCGATTGTCAATGTACCTGAAGTATATTTAATATTTTGTAGAGATTTTAAAGAAGTATTTATGATTTCTTTATCATCATTCTTCTCATCTTTAGATCCTATGATCTCAAAACCTACTTGATCTCTTATTATAGAATCTTTTTTGTTTTGTGATTTTCTATAAGCCTGACCGCTATAAAAAATTTTCTCTTTGCCTTTCAAATTATTCTCTAAATATCTAAGACATGATGCAATAGTTAAATCGGGTCGTAGGCAAAGTTCACTACCATTTTGATCAATGAAAGAGAAAATAAACTTTCTAAAGTTTTCACCTGATCTTTGAACAATATGATTAGCCTCAATTACAGAGGGTAAATCAATATACTTAAATCCTTTAGATTTGACCGATCTAAGGATATTTTCAGATAAGTTTTTTGACTTCATTAATTAAATCAGCTTTTGGAATTGTTTGGTTGTTTTCACCCTTTACACCTCGAAGGTTCTTAATAGTTACAGTGTTATCATTAAACTCGTTTTCTCCACAAATAATCGCAACTGGTAATTCACGTTTATTTGCAAAGGTTAATTGCTTACCTAGATTTTTTTTACTATCTAAAAAAATTTCAGCATTAATATTATTGTCTCTTAATTGATCAACTAATTCATAATAATTCTTCAAGTATTTTTGATCCATGACACAAACCAAAACTGGTTTTTGATCCTCAACCTTAATTTGATCTAACTGCATTAAAGCAAATAGCAATCTATCTACACCAAAACTTATTCCTGTTCCTGGAATATCAACTCCTCTAAATCTTGATATCAATTTTGCATAAGCTCCACCTGAACATATACTTCCAATATCTACTTCTTTACCTTTGTTATTTGTGACTTTAAAATTTAAGTTGGTCTCTACAATAAAATCTGAGTAATAAGCTAAGCCTCTCACGATTGTAAAATTGGTTTTAACTTGATTTAAATTTGATCCATATCCAAGTACTTCAAATACATTTTCTAATTCACTTATACCTTCTTGAGATAATGGATTTTTTAGAGTTTCTTTTAATTCTTTTAAATCTTTTATTTTTAAAAAATTTAATATTTGTTCAGCTTGATCATCTGATAATTCTGCACCTTTGGTGATAGCTCCACTTTGGTCTTTTCTCTCTTTTTTGAGTAAATCCTCAACTCCTTTTAATCCAAAACCAGGTTTGTCTAGTTTGTCAATTGCTCTAATGACTTTAGTTTGTTTTTCTTCAGAAATTTTTAATTCATCAATTAAGCCCTGAACTATTTTTCTATTACTCACATTTATTGTGAATTGATCTTTGTTTAATCCACAATCTGATAATGTGCTTGATATTAAGTTACAAAGTTCAGCATTTGCTTGTGCAGGATTAACATTTCCAACAATATCAAAATCAGCTTGCATGAATTCCCTGTATCGGCCATTTCCAGCTTTCTCGTTACGAAATACATTTTCAATAGCATAACGTTTATAGATAGATGGAAGTTCTTGATTATTTTGTGCAACAAATCTTGCAAGTGGACTTGATAGATCGTATCGAAGAGTGATATTTTTTTCACCATCTTGAAATGAGAATACATCAGACATAGGATTTGACTCGTCTTCTGCAAGAAAAGATCCTATATTTTCACTAATTTCAAACGAAGGGGTTTCAAGAGCTTCTGCTCCAAACTTGATAAAATTATTCTCAATAGCTTTTAATAGCTTTTTTTTGAGAAGAAGTTTTTTATCCCAACGATCTTCAAAACCTGAAGGTAATCCAGGTACTAATTTATTTTCTTTATTCATTTTTTGGTACCCGGGCTGAGAATCGAACTCAAACTTAAAGTTCCACAAACTTTCGTGCTAACCGTTACACCACCCAGGCATTCCTTGTTTTTATATTATTTTTGTGTGGATTAAAAATTATATTATAAATAAATAGCCTACAGGCTATGGAAACAGATTCTATGAGTACTTCTTGAAGTCTCTCTGTATGTAATATTTATAATCATGGGCAATCTTTTAGACAATAATTGTCATTATTCAAGTAAAAATAAAAAGGACGTTAATCAATTTTATAGATTTAACGCCCTTTGAAATATTTTTAATATTAGTCTATTTTTTTTAGATTAACTGCAGAAGGCCCTTTTGGACCATCCTCAAGTGAAAACTCAAGTTTATCCCCTTCATTTAGATATCTCATTCCAGCTTCTTTTACTGCTGATGCGTGAACAAAGGCATCTTTTTCTTTGTCATCTCTTTCGATGAAACCATAGCCCTTTGCTCCGTTATACCATTTAATTTTACCAGTTAGTGTGCTCATCTTATTTCTTAGTCCCTATGTTATTTATTATTTTATAAAGCTAATTTGATTTTTTAATAATTTCAAGATGAAAAAAGTTGATGATGGTGGTGCCTCGGGAAGGATTCGCACCTCCGACACAAGCCTTTTCAGGGCTCTGCTCTACTCCTGAGCTACCGAGGCAAAAGTTTAACCTCTAAAGATTATTCTGCCTTTTGTAAGGTCATAAGGTGTCATCTCTACAGTCACGTTATCCCCTTGCAATACTCTAATTCTATTTTTTCTTAACTTACCAGCAGTGTGAGCTGTAACCGTATGCCCATTCTCCAGCTTAACTCTAAACATTGCGTTTGGAAGTAGATCCATGACCTTTCCTTTAAATTCAAGCAAATCTTGTTTAGACAATTTTATTTTCTCCTAATTCTTTTTTTAACAGATTGAGCATGTCCCGCTAATCCTTCATAATTTGCAAGTGTTATAACTGAAGGACCAAGACTTTCAATACCCTTTTTAGATAAGTTTATATAAGAAATCCGTTTATAAAATTCATTCACACTTACTCCACTTGAATATTTTGCTGAACCATTGGTTGGCAATATGTGGTTTGAACCAACATTATAGTCTGTCATTGCCATTACAGCATATTTTCCAAGACAAATAGATCCTGAGTTTTTAATTTTTGGCACAAAAGAATTATAATTTTTAACGTTTAGTTCTAAGTGCTCAGGTGCTATTTTATTCACCACGTCAATTATTTTTTTATCTGAACTAATATGCATTAAAATTCCATTGCTTGATAAGCTTTGTCTTGCAATAGAAGATCTTGGAATTTCCTTTAATTGTTTAGAGATTTCATTTTTAACTTTATCAATTAAGGATTTATCTTTTGAAATTAATATACATTGAGCAAGATTATCATGTTCTGCTTGTCCGATTAAATCACTTGCAACCCATTCTGGATTTGAAAATTTATCACATACAATAGTGACTTCCGAAGGGCCTGCAGTCATTCCCTCAATTCCAACATCACCAAAAACCTCTTTTTTAGCAGCTGCTACATAAGCATTACCAGGGCCTACTATTTTATTAACTTTATTTATTTTCTTTGTTCCATAAGCTGCTGCTGCAATTGCAGAAGGTCCACCTATTGAATAAATTTCTTTAATTTTACATTTACGTGCCGCATATAATACTGCTGCATTTTGTTTTCCTTTAAATCCTGGATTAATCATCACAACTCTTTTAACTCCTGCAACAATTGCTGGGATAGCATTCATTAATACACTAGATGGATATGAAGCTGTTGAGCCAGGCACATAAATTGCAACAGATTCTAAGGGAATATATTTATACTCAAGTTTATTTTTATACTTATCTACGTAAGAGATATTTTTAAATTTTTGAAGTGAATGAAATTTGTAAATTCTCTTATAGGCAATATCAATTGCTTGCTTCACTTTTTTATCAAGTGATTTTATTGAGTTAGAAATCTGTTTTTGAGAGGGAATAATTACAGTGTTTTGATTAAATTTTTTTTCATATTTTACTAAAGCTTTATCTCCATTTTTTATTACATCATTAATAATACCTGAAACTGAAACTGAATTAGATTGTACTTTTTTCTTTCTTTGTAAAAGCAAACTATCTAAGTTTTTATTAAAATTTTTACTATTACTATTTAATATTTTCATTAATCTTTGATTTCGTTTTGATCTTCCAGTCTTACTTCAATTGTTTCTGTAGTCAAAGCAATGTGAGCATTATTGTTGAAAATTAAATTAATCTCATAATCATCTTTATTTTTTAGATAATCTATTGCTATTAATTCTAAAACTAAATCTTCATTTTTTTGATCTATATTTTTAGATTTAACTTTATCTACACAATCAAACCTGCAAATGCTGTTAATTTTCTTATCATCCTGATCAGTTTCAATTTTGGTTCTCTCAATCGATATCAAGAAAACTTTATTTTCTGCTAGGTATTTTATATCTGAAACTTTAACTTTTGCTCCAGCAGTACATGCTGAAATCATTTGTAAACCTTCATTATCTGAAGCTATAATTTTTGCTAAATATTTCTTATCCATTAATTAACTCTTCTAATTTTTGCTCCAACTTTTTTTAGTTTCTTTTCTATATTTTCATATCCACGGTCAAGATGATAAATTCTATTAATCACTGATTTTCCTTTTGCTGTTAAGGCTGCTAAAATTAATGAAACAGAGGCTCTTAGGTCTGTTGCCATCAATTCAGCTGCCGCAAAATTAATGTTACCAGTAACTTTAGCAGTATTACCATTAGTAGAAATTTTAGCACCCATTCGATTCAATTCAGCAACGTGCATAAACCTATTTTCAAAGATATCTTCTTTAATTACAGATTGTTTGTTAGCTTTACACAGCAATACCATTATTTGAGCCTGCAAATCAGTTGGGAAACCAGGATATGGTGCTGTTTTGATGTTCGTATTTTTAATCTTTTTATTACCAATAATATGAACTTCATCTTTCTTAACATTAATTTTTGCACCTATTTTTTTTAAAGTATTAATTTCTGTTTGAATTATTTTTGGAACAACATGTTTTATCTTTAAATTTCCTGCTGTTACAGCTGCTGCAACTAAATAAGTTCCAGCTTCAATTCTATCAAACATAACCTGATAAGTAATTTTTTTTACCTCTGATACTCCTTCAATTTTTACTGAACGCTTGCTTATCCATTTAATATTACATCCCATACTTTTTAAAAAATTAACTAAATCTTTTATTTCAGGTTCAATTGCACAGTTACTTAAAACAGTTGTTCCTTTAGCAAAACTTGCTGCAATTATTAAATTTTCAGTAGCACCAACTGATATTTTTGAAAATCGAATTTTATTCCCAATTAATCCTTTTGCTGCGATTGCGTGAACGTACCCTTGAACAATTTTATATTTAACTCCTAACTTTGCTAAAGCATCTAGATGTATGTCAACAGGTCTCGTACCAATCGCACAACCTCCTGGTAGAGATACTTTTGCCTTACCAAATTTTGCTAATAAAGGCCCAAGAACTAAAATTCCTGCTCTCATAGTTTTAACTAAACTATAAGGTGCAAAACTTTTACTTTGTTTTATGTTATCAATGACTAAGTTATTTTGATTGAATTTAATTTTAGATCCTAAGGATTGTAATAAACTAACCATTGTCTCAATATCTTTTACTCTAGGTAAGTTTTTTAAGTAAATTTTTTTTCTTGAAAGTAAAGTTGCAGCTAAAATTGGTAAGGATGCATTTTTTGAGCCTGATATTTTTATTTGTCCTTTGAGCTTATTAGCTCCAAAGACTTCTAGTTTTTGCATAACTAAACTTTAGGTAACGTTACCCCAGTTTGACCCATATACTTTCCATCACGATCGGCATATGTCACTTCTGGTTTTTCATTTCCCTTTAAAAAGACAAATTGTGCAACACCCTCATTTGCATATATTTTTGCAGGTAAAGGTGTAGTATTAGAAAATTCAAGTGTTACGTACCCTTCCCAGCCTGGTTCTAAAGGTGTAACATTTACAATAATCCCACATCTTGCATAAGTAGATTTACCAAGACAAATAACCAATACATCATCTGGAATTTTAAACTTTTCAACTGTTCTGGCTAGAACAAATGAATTTGGTGGAATAATACATTCTGATACATTTTTTGTAACAAAGTTTGTTGGTTTAAAATTTTTTGGATCCACTATTTCTGAATTCACATTTGTAAAAATCTTAAATTCATCAGAAACTCTAGCATCATAACCAAATGATGATAGCCCATAAGAAATGCTGTCACCTCTGACCTGTTTTTCTTCAAAAGGAGAAATCATGTCTTCTTCTTTAGACATTTTTCTAATCCACTTATCTGAAAGAACTGACATTATTTATTTTTCTTCTTAGTTTTTTTTTGAAAAAGTTTTCTTTTTTTTAAATTTTTTCTTAGCGCTAAGCTTAAACGCTCATTTTTTTCTTTAGAATTCATTCTTTATCTGGATTAGTAAGGAAGTCTAATGTAATTGGCTTTGAGGCATCTAAAGTTTTAGGTTTAACCTCCTCTTCTTTTGTGCCTTCTTTTGCTAAACGTTTAGCTTTTTTTTCTGCAAGCTTCTTTTCTCTTTTAGCTTGCTTCTCCATAAGCTTATTACCTTTAGTAGATTTATAATCGTAATGAATTCCCATAAAATTTCCTCCAGTAGATATAAAGCATAATAACCAAAAAATTAAGGCAATATTTTGAAAAAAATGCTTTATTATCAATAAATATTATTTTGTTAATACGCTCCTATAGATAAATGGTATATCAAGTCATTGGTAATGACTAATTCCCTGGTCAGTACAGGGTGGGAGCACCATAATTAATTTTTGTTGAAAAGTTTTCTTAAAAAAATTGATAATAAAATTAATCCAAAAAAAGCTATAATTGGCAAATAGATATCTGGTGAAAGAATAATATCAGTTATTCCAGGTACTTCTGAATTTTGATCAATAACTTTTTCTAAGCCACTACCGATGGAAACTCCTAGAAATATTTGAGGTATAATTCCAATTAAAGTTGCAAAGAAAAAATTAATTAATTTTACATTAAAAATAGTTGGCAAAAGACAACTTAATTGCCAAGGTATTCCTCCTATAAAACGATATAACAGCAAATAAATAAATTCTGATTTTTTAAATTTTTGTTCAAGGTTTTTAAATCTATTTAAAAATTTTTCTCTAATCAATTCTTTTAAAAAATAATTACCAAATAAATAAATAAAAGTTGCACCAATACTTAATCCTAAAACAACAAGTAATGTTCCAATCCATTTTCCAAATATAAATCCCCCTAGCAATGCAACTGGTGACCCAAATCCCAAAAATGGAAATACCCATAATATTGTAAGAACTAAAAAAATTACTGATAATAAAAATAAATTAGAATTTTTAAGTTCAAAAAAATAAGATCTATTTTCTCTAATGAAATCATAAGACGTTAATTCCTGAAAGCTAAAATTTGAAAAGAAAAAATATAAAAATATACAAATAGCTACTAGGTAAAATAATCCTATAAATAATTTAATTTTTTTAGCTTTTTCCATTAAATACAATGCTAATTCTATAATCTTCTATTTGCTATTTATATATTTAGTTACTATAAAGAGCGAAAAATTAATAAATTTTAACCACATTTTATGAAGCGAACATATCAACCATCTAACGTTAAACGAGCCAGAAAACATGGTTTTAGATCAAAAATGAAGACTAAGGGTGGACAGAAACTTTTGGCTAGGAGAAGAGCAAGAGGAAGAAAATCGTTAACCGTATCAGTCTAGATAAATGAAAAGCAAAATACTTGCTCTTTCAAAAAACGAAGAATTCAAAAATCTACTAAAGCAAAAAAAAATTTCTAACAAATACGTTACAATTTTTTTTGGCAATCTAACCAACAAAGATAACAGTAAACTAAATATTAGTTTTGTGACCAAAAAGAAAATTGGAAATGCAGTAAAAAGAAATAAAATTAAACGTAGATTAAGAAATATTGTTAATGAAGCAGTAAAAAAAGTAACATTAAAATTTAGCTATTCATATCTTGTTATTGCTAAGTCAACTATGCTAAACAATGAGTACAAAATTATAAAAGAAACTCTATTTCAGGATTTAGAAAAAATTAAATAATGAACATTTTCACAAATATTTTAATTAAATTTATTAAAGGATATAAATTTCTTATTAGTCCATTGCTAGGTCAATCTTGTAGATATTTGCCAACTTGTTCTGAATACAGTATTGAGGCTTTAAAAGAATTTGGTTTTGTTAAAGGAAGTTTAATGAGCTTAAAGAGAATATTATCATGTCATCCTATAAAGTTTTTAGGGGGTGGTGATGGTTTTGATCCCGTTAAAAAAGAAATGAGAGCTAAAAAATAATGGATACTAAAAACGTTATTGCAGCTATTTCTTTGTCTGCTGCAGTTATTATTTTATATAGCTTATTTTTTGCGCCTCCCCCAATTACAAAAGAGAACTTAGCTGAAAAAAATAAAACTGAACAAAATTCAGATGCGCCTAGTTTGGATCAAAAAGAGACTATAACTGAAATTACAAGAGAAGAGGCTTTAAACCAAAATAAAAGAATTCAATTTGAAAATCAAAATATAATTGGTTCGATTTCTTTAAAGGGTGCTGCAATCGATGACTTAACTTTTAAAGAATATAATGTAGCTTTAAATAGTGAAGAGAAAGTTACTCTTTTAACGCCAAGAAATACTAAAGATGGATATTTGATAGAGAGTGGTTTTATAACTTCTGATAAAAATATTGATATTCCAAATTCTAATTCAGTTTGGTCTGTATCAGGAAATAATAAATTAACTGACCGGTCATCTGTAAAATTATCATGGACTAATGATCAAGGAATTACTTTTGAGAAAGAAATAACTTTAGATGATAAATTTCTTTTCACAATTAATCAAAGAGTAATCAATTCAACTAAAAAAGAGTTTGATTTTTACACTTATGGTCAAATTATCAGAAAAGAAATTCCAGATATTTCCAATTTTTACATTCTTCATGAAGGTTTAATAGCAACATTAGATGAAGAATTAATTGAAGAAGATTATGATGATGTTCAAGAAGAAAAGTTTTCAAAAACTTCTCAAAAGGGGTGGCTTGGAATTTCAGACAAATTTTGGATAACCTCATTAATTCCACCAAGTGGTAAAGAATTCAAGACTACATTTGATTATAAAGAAAAGTTTCGTGCTAATTTTGTAGGTACAGAGCCTCTAGAATTAAAAGGAAACTCGAGTATCGAAGATAAATTGCAAGTAATAGTAGCTGCTAAGAGAGTAGACGTAATTGATGGATACGCAGAGTCTCTAAATATAGATAAATTTGATTTAGCAATTGATTGGGGATTTTTGTATTTCATTACAAAACCTTTGTTCCATGGCATAGATTACTTTTTTAAATTATTAGGAAATTATGGTCTGGCAATTATAGCAATTACATTTTGTATAAGACTAGCATTCTTTCCACTTGCAAACTTTTCATTTAAAAGTATGGCAAAAATGAAGGCTCTACAGCCTGAAATGGCTAGACTTAAAGATCTTCATAAAGAAGATAAAATGAAATTACAGCAAGAAATGATGGCTCTTTATAAAAAAGAGAAAGTTAATCCCATGTCTGGATGTTTGCCTATACTAGTTCAAATTCCAGTATTTTTTGCATTATACAAAGTACTGTTTGTAACAATTGAAATGAGACAAATGCCATTTTTTGGATGGATACAAGATTTATCAGAGAGAGATCCTACATCACTCTTCAATTTATTTGGTTTATTTCCTTATGATGTTCCTTCATTTTTAATGATTGGTGCTTGGCCTATTGCAATGGGTGTATCAATGTTTATTCAGCAAAAACTTAATCCCGCTCCAACAGATCCTATGCAGGCAAAAATATTTATGTTCTTTCCACTTTTTCTAACAGTAATACTGGCACCATTTCCTGCAGGATTAGTAATTTACTGGACTGTTAATAATATTTTAACAATGGCTCAACAAGTGTTCATTATGAAAAGAACTACCATTAAAACAACCACTTAATGTTGGAAGTCAAAGAAGAAGAGTTAAAAAAGATACTGCCATTTGATGGTCCCTCAATTGATGAAGTAAAAAAATATTTAGAAAAATATAATGACGAATACATCGTTATTAAATGCGGTGGAAGTGTCCTAGTTGATCAGAATTTATTTAATATTTTTATAAAAGATATTACCACACTAAATAAGTTGGGGTTTATTCCTATCGTTGTGCATGGTGGAGGTAAAAGAATAAGTGACAAATTGAATGAATTAGGAATTAATAGTGAATTTATTAAAGGACTTCGGGTTACAGGAAAAGAAACAATTGAAGTAGTCGAGAAAGTTTTAATAGAATTTAATCAAGAGATAGTTGAAGCTTTAAAAAAACAATCTTGTAATAGCGAAACAATTAACTCTAAAAATAATAATATCATTAATGTAATTAGAGAAAATGATGAATTAGGATTTGTTGGAACGCCCACTAAAATTAACAAAACTATTATAGACAAAATTGTTAATGATAAAAAGGTTCCAGTAATTGCACCTTTAGGTTTAGATGAAAGTAATCAAACTTATAATATAAATGCAGATACCGCAGCTGGCTCCATTGCAAAGAAAATCGAAGCAAGAAGATTAATAATTATGAGTGATGTTGAGGGTGTTTTAGATGATAGTCAAAAACTAATTACTGAAATTAATTCAATTTCAATTAAAGATTTAATTGATAATGAAACAATTACTGGAGGCATGATTCCTAAAATTAACAATTGTTTAGATGTTGCAAGTAATGGGGTAAAAGGTGTTGTAATAATTGATGGCCGAAAAAACCATTCTATTCTTTTTGAACTATTATCTGATAAAGGATCGGGAACACTGATAAGACAATGAAAGATTTAGTTAATATAAAATACTGGATATTTGATCTTGATAACACTCTTTATAGTGGTCAAACTCAGGTTTTTTCTGAAGTTGATAAAAAAATGTCTTCATTTATCTCTGAAAAATTTAATGTTGACCTTGTAAAAGCAAAAGAAATTCAAAAAAAATACTTTTATGAGTATGGGACAACACTCTCAGGTCTAATGAACCATGATAATATTAATCCACAAGAATTTTTAGAATTTGTTCACGATATTGATATTAGTTGGCTGCCTAAAGATGAAGTTTTAAGAGAAGAACTTATTAAAATAGAAGATAAAAAGATTATTTTTACTAACGGTTCTCATGCTCATGTTGAAAATGTCACAAAACAACTTGGTATTGATGGCTTATTTGATGGAGCTTTTGATATAACTGATGCAAATTATGTTCCAAAACCTCACTTAGATCCTTATCAAAAATTAATTAAAAAGTTTGATTTAGATCCAAAACAATCAATTTTAATCGAGGATATCGCTCACAATTTAGAGCAGGCTAAGAATTTAGGAATGAAAACATGTTGGTTAGAAAATGAAGAAGCCTTTGCCAAAAAAGACTCAGACAAACCATATATAGATTACAAGATTAAGAACTTGCCTTCTTTTCTTCAAGAAATTAATATATTAAAAAACAATTAAAATAACTATCTAAAAAAAATATGAGCGATATAGAAAAAATAATAAATGAAGCATGGGAAAATAGAGATAACGTAAACCAAGACTCTGAGCAAAGTTTAAAAGATACAATCAATCAAATGATTGCTGATTTAGATAGTGGTAAAGTTAGAGTTGCTGAAAAAATTAATGGTGAATGGGTTACTCATCAACATATTAAAAAAGCTATAATGCTAAGCTTTAGAATTTACCCAATGGAAAATTTAAATGGTCCCTACAGTAGTTGGTATGACAAAGCACATTTGTTAAAGGGTAAAACAGCTGGTTGGACAAAAGAAGATCATGAAAAAGCTGGATTTAGAATGGTACCAAACTCTCCTGTTAGAAAAGGATCATTTGTTGGAAAAAATGCAGTGCTAATGCCATGCTATGTGAATATTGGAGCTTATATCGATGAAGGTACTATGATGGATACATTTAGTCGAGCTGGTAGCTGTTGCCAAATAGGAAAAAATTGTCATATCTCAGCAGGAAGTGGAATTGGTGGAGTATTAGAACCTGCTCAAGCATTACCAACTATTATCGAAGATAATTGTTTTATTGGTGCAATGTCAGAAGTTGTTGAGGGTGTTATTGTTGGAGAAGGATCTGTTTTGAGTATGGGAATGTACATTGGACAATCTACTAAAATAGTAAATAGAAAAACTGGAGAAGTAACTTATGGAAAAATTCCTCCTTATTCTGTAGTTGTACCTGGATCATTACCTGATAAAAATAATGCCTCTGCCCCATCACTATATTGTGCAGTTATAATTAAACAAGTTGATGAAAAAACAAGATCTAAAACTTCTGTCAACGATCTTTTAAGAGAATAGATTTATTATGCCTTCTATAAATGAACTTCAATTAGCTAAGGAGCTAATTAAATTTCCATCTGTGACGCCTATTGATGCTGGAATAATGAAGTTCTTAGAAAAAAAACTTAAAACACTTGGGTTCAAAACTAAAATTTTAGAGTTTAAAGAGAAGAATAGTAAACCAGTAAAAAATCTTTACGCAAAACTTGGTAAACAAGGTCCAAATTTCTGTTATGCAGGTCATCTAGATGTTGTGCCAGCAGGAAATTTAAAAGAATGGACAGTAAACCCGTTTAAACCCTCTGTTAAAAAAGGACATCTAATTGGAAGAGGTGCTAATGATATGAAAAGTTCGATCGCAGCATTTGTTTCTGCGGTGAGTAATTTTGTTAGGAATAATAGAAAATTTAATGGCTCTATTAGTCTTTTAATTACAGGAGATGAAGAAGGAGTGGCAATCAATGGAACTAAAAAAGTAGTCGATTACTTAAGAAAGAAAAAAGAAAAAATAAATTTTTGCTTAGTAGGTGAACCTACAAATCCTAATAAATTGGGTGAAATGATTAAAATAGGACGAAGAGGAAGCATGAATGGTAGACTTTCAATTATGGGTGTTCAGGGTCATGTGGCTTATCCTCAAAGAGCAAATAATCCATCAACTGCACTTGTACAAATTTTAAATGAACTAAAAAAAATTAAATTTGATAATGGTACAAAGAATTTTCAACCAACAAATCTTGAGATTACTAAGATAAATATAGATAATTCTGCAGATAACGTAATACCAGGGTTAGCTAGTGCTAAATTTAATATTAGATTTAATAACAAGCACACTTCAAGTTCTATAAAAAAGACGATTGATAGTATTATAAAAAAAATAAGTAACAAAAATAAATCAAGATACAAAATTGATTATAGTGTTTCTGGAGAAGCATTTCTTACAAAACCAAATAATACAACTTTTATGATAAGAGATATCATTAAAAAAATTACAAAAATTAAACCTCAGCTCTCAACAACTGGGGGTACCTCTGATGCAAGATTTATTAGAAAAATAGCTCCCTGTTTAGAATTTGGTTTAGTTGGTAAAACAATGCACAAAGTAGATGAGGCTGTTTCGTTGTCTGATTTAAAAAAACTTACGTTGATTTATTCAAATATTTTACAAAATTATTTTAAGTGAAAACTGGTTTAGTTACCTCTGATACTTATCAAAATCACAATACAGGCGAAGGACATCCAGAAAAAATTGATAGAGTTACAGCTGTTATTGATAACTTTAAGAAAATTAATAACAAAGAATTGATTTGGAAAAAACCAACTAAATTTGATCAATCTTTTTTAATTAATACACATTCTTCCAAATATATAGATTTAGTAGGTAAATCGTTTCCAGCAAATGGTTTAGCTTT
Organism: uncultured Pelagibacteraceae bacterium; assembly: GCA_902512765.1. Taxonomy (GTDB): domain Bacteria; phylum Pseudomonadota; class Alphaproteobacteria; order Pelagibacterales; family Pelagibacteraceae; genus Pelagibacter. The sequence goes on from CABXKF010000004.1 coordinate 19,387, forward strand.
TCTTGATGGAGACACAGTTGTTTCACCTGGAAGCAAAGAAGCAACAAAAGATGCTGTAGGGTCCATAATTACAGCCATTGATGGTGTTCAACAGAAAGAATTTAAAAATGCATTTTGTGCAGTAAGACCTCCGGGACATCATGCAGAAAAAAATAAGGCAATGGGATTTTGTATATATAACAATGTTGCTGTTGGAGCTAATTATCTAATAGAAAAATATAAATATAATAAAGTTGCTATTATTGATTTTGATGTTCATCATGGAAATGGAACACAAGATATTTTCTACAATAATGAAAAAGTGTTGTATGTTTCAACTCATCAATACCCCTACTATCCTGGATCAGGTTCAGAACAAGAAAAAGGTAAGTTTAATAATATTTTTAATATTCCACTTGAAGCTGGCACAACTGCTGAAGCATATCTAAATGCATACGAGCATGTTTTAAAAAAATTAAAAGAATTTAAACCTGAATTTTTATTGTTTTCTGCAGGTTTTGACGCACATATTGATGATCCTTTAGCACAACTAAGGTTAAACTCAGAAGATTTTTATCAATTAACAAAAAGAACATTGGAACTTTCCAAATCATTTTGTAATGGTAATGTTGTTTCTATTCTTGAAGGTGGATATGATCTTAAAGCACTTCAAGACAGTACTAAACGTCATGTAGATGCTCTTATAGAATTTGATTGATAATTCTAAATAACTCTCTAAATAAAAACTTTATGAAATTGTATAAAATTAATAAATCTGTAATTGATAAAAAAGGTAGAGGACTTTATGCTACAAGAGATATCAAAGAAGGAACCAAAATAATAGATTACATTGGAAAATTAATTACTAAAAAACAAACCGAAGAGTCTGATAAATATGATAATGGAAAACCAATTTATTTATTTACTATAAACAAAAGATATGATCTTGACGGAGATTTTGCTTGGAATACAGCGGGTCTTATTAATCACTCTTGCAATAATAATTGTGATTATGATGGTAAGGGACTTAAAATTTGGGTTAAAGCAATCAAAGATATTAAAAAGGGTGAAGAATTTACTTGTGATTATGGATTTGGTTATGATGAAAATTACAAACAATTTCCTTGCAAATGTAAATCAAAAAATTGCTGTGGTTATATTGTAAGAGCAGAGTCTAGATGGCGAATAAATAAAAAATTTTCAATGAGTAGCAAAAAAAAACTAATAAATAACTCTCACTAGAAAAAGTCCCTCAGGTGGTGCGGGTGGTGCACACAATATTCTTTTTTTTGACCTAAAAGCTTTATTAAAAGTCTTTAAATCCCATTTTTTTTCACCTAAATATTTCAAACAACCAACCATAGACCTAACCTGTTGTTGCAAAAAGGATTGTGAATTAAATTCAATTTCTATTTTATTTTTTGATGATTTAACTTTTACTGATTTGATTGTTTTAATTGGACTTTTTGCATGACAGCTAGATGACCTGAAAGTAGAATAATCATGAGTTCCAACTAATTTCTTTGCACCTTTTTTAATCAAATCTAAATCCAATGGTTTTCTTACATGCCAGCCTCTTTTTTTTTCAATTACTGGAGCACTTATCTGGTTAAAAATTATGTATTTGTAAATCCTTTGTTTTGCAGAAAATCTTGAGTGAAATTTATTACTTCTTTTCCTTATTTTTTTTATTGAAACACCTTGATCGTTTAAAAAATGATTAATTGATTTTAAAAACTTTGTTAAATCTGTAATCTTATTTTTACAATCAAAGTGACCAGACTGTTCAATTGCATGAACACCTGTATCTGTTCTGCCAGATCCATTTAAGATTATTTTTTCTTTTAGAAGCTTTGTCAATTTTTGCTGAATAAGACCTTGAATAGTTGATCCTTTTTTTTGAATTTGCCAACCTCTAAAGTCTGTACCCACATATTCAATAAGCAGTTGATATCTAGCCATTTAGATAACTGCACCTTGTTTTATTTGAGATCCAAGCATGAATTCACCAATATTTTGAGGCTTTTTTCCTTGTCTTTGGATTTCTTGGATTTTTATTGTTTGTTTGTCACCACAAACAACCTCTAAATAATTTGAAACAACCTCACCTGGTTTTCCAATCCCATTACCAATTTCTGCTTTTAGAATTTTGTATCTTTCACCCTTGTATAGAAAAAAAGCACCAGGCGTGGGATACAAGCCATTTATTTTTCCAATGATAATTTTTGAATTATCATTCCAATTGATTTCTCCTTCAGCTTTTTGAATTTTAGATGCATATGTTGCTTTTGAATGATCTTGGTTAATAAATTTAGCTTTATCATCCAATATATTGTCAATATTATCTAGTATTTTTTCTGCAGCTATTAAAGATAATTTATCAGTTATATCACTTGCATTTAAATTATTTTCTAAATTTATTTTGTAAGTGTTACACACTGGACCTGTATCAAGTTGTTCAGCTATTTTCATAATACTAACCCCTGTTTCTTTATCTAAATTCATTATAGATCTTTGTATAGGTGCTGCCCCTCTCCACTTAGGTAGAAGAGATGCATGAATGTTGATAAATCCTTTTTTAGTTAAACTTAAAAATTCTTTTGGAATAATTTGTCCGTATGCAACAACTATTGCTAGATCAGCATTAATACTTTTAAAATATTCATACTCATCCTTGTTATTTTTTAAATATTTTGGAGTTCTAAAATCTAAATTTAAAGTTTCTGCAATTCCTTGTACAGGTGATTTATTTATTTTTTGTCCTCTTTGAGATTTTTGAGGAGGTTGGGTATAAACATCTGAAATTGGATAACCATTTTGATATAACGATTTTAAAATAGGCACAGCAAACATTGGTGTACCCATAAAAACTATCTTTTTTGCCATGAATTAAAGGATTGCAGTATTTGATTTTAATTTAGATAGTTTTTTTATTATCATTGATTTTTTCAATTTTGATAGATAGTCAATGAATAATATTCCCTCTAAGTGATCCATTTCATGTTGTATACATGTTGCAAGCAACCCATCAGCCAATAATATTTGTTTTTTTCCATTGTAGTCTAGATACTCTACTTTACATTTACTTGGTCTGTCTATTTCTGCAAATTGCTCTGGTACTGACAAACATCCTTCCTCATGTGTATTTTTAATTGGGTCTTTGTTCACAACAACTGGATTTACAAAATATTTTGGTTCTTTTTTTTCATCCTTACTAATATCCATTACTATAATTCTTTTTGGGACACCTATTTGGATTGCTGCAAGCCCTATACCATTAGCATCATACATAGTGTCTAGCATATCATCCATAAGTTGCTGTTCTTCTTTACCTACACTTTCAACAGGTTTTGAAATCTGTCTAAGTAATTTATTAGGTTCAGTGATTATAGTTTTAACAGCCATGATGAATTATTTTATTATAATTTCTACACTTTAAAAGGAAGAACTTTTAATAAAAGTTTATTCCTAATTAAGTCAGCATTTAATTGATTCAACGTATTAATTATAAAATATACTGTATCGTCATCTATATCTTCAATTTTTTCTGGTCCAATAACTTCTATAATTCTAAGTAGAGCCGCTCCAATTTCTTTATTATCAATCATTTTTTGGATATCTGTCGGCATTTCTGATTTGTTAATTTCATAAAGATTTTCATATTTTTTTGAGATTTCAATTCCATCAGATTTTAATGCTTCGAGGAAAATTATATCTTTCTTTGATAAGAAATATTTTTTATCTTTTTTTATTTTTTTTAAAAACTTATCTAGATCTTCTTCAATTTTTGATTTGGCATAATCCCCATTAAAATAATTTACTAACTTTGATTGATGTAATATTTTATTATTATATTTAATTTTTTTATTAATAATTTCATCATTTTTTATATGCTGATTGTAAAAAGTAGTAAAATTAGAGGGTACATCTGTTTCATCAATTTTTTTTAAAAATTTTCCTAGCTCTAGTTCAAAAGCATTACCAATACCCTCAGACTCAAAAATATCTTTCAAAATTTTCATCAGTTCAAGTTTAAGTTTTGGTTCTTCTGTTAAAAGTAATCTTTGATATACTAGAGCTTTACCTTCAATAGAGGATAAGGATTTATACGCCTCTTTGGTGTTTAACAGCTGATTTATATTAAATTGAAATCGCTTATAAAACTCAAACAACTCTTCTTCTGAATAATTTTTGTCATGGGTGGCTTTTTCAATAGTAGAAATTTTATCTATATCGGTAATTTCTAAATCTTGGATTCTATATAATAAATTAGATGTTAATAAATACTTCCAAATTAATTTAGGAGTGTCTTTTTTTGGCTCAAATGAAAATTCAGGATTTGTTCTATGGGCTAAATGAAAATCTAAAATAGAATTCTCAGAGACTTCTTTATTTGCTTCATCTATGTATCCAAACAAATAATTAACTTTATTTTCAAAATATTCATCTTCAAAGCCTAATTCTTTTTTTAAATCTAAAATTAATTGAGCTTCTTCATTTTTTCCATAGTTTATTAAACAATATAGATTGAATTTTGATAAATATTCATTTTCTAAAGGTTCATTAATTTTTGAAAATATTTCACATGATTTTTTTACATTTGATTGAGACAAATACTTATCAACCATATATTTCATCAATTCTGGATGCAAATTTGTTATTTGATTTTTAATAAGATATTCTTCAATTAATTCTAGGTTAGAGTCTTTTATTAACCAATTTGTTTTAAATTTTATAAACTCTTCATCTGTAATATTTTGATTTGGATAATAAGCATTTGTTAATAATGAAATATTTAAAATTTCAGATGCATCTTTTGAAAGATTATATTTATCAATGTTTTTAAAAAGTTTTTTTAATTTTAAGCCATCAGAATTTGACCACATACTAATACTCAGGCCATAATCCTGTGGATCATATAATCCAGCAATTTTAATTGTTTTTGATGTTAAGTCTTCGTCTAGTTTTATAGAGTCTTTGTTTTTATCTGTTTGTGTTTCATAGATGCTGCTTTGTGATACTTCTTCAGTTTTTTCGACTGTTATTTTTTCTTCAGATGCAGTATCTATTTCTTGTTTATCTAGGTTCCAAATATCGACTGGTTTTTCCTCTGCAATTGTGGAAAAAGATGATAATAAAGAAACAATTATAATTGATAAATTTTTCTTATTTAACAATTTTAAAATTTTCATTTGTAATAATTTTTTCTATTTCTTTTTTTGGAGCTGGAAAATCAATTTTATTAATAAAAAACATAATCCCCATGATTACTGCAAGACCAATAATAGATTTGATGGATAGACCAACAAAACTGGTTTTGCCTGAACTTGTATTTTTATTAAATTGCATATAACTTTAGTTAATTTCAAATTAAGACATATTTGTGTTTTTTCAATAAAGAAACTTATGAAATCAAAAGAAAATCTTGTTTTTTTAGGTATGATGGGATCTGGGAAGAGTTCTATTGGTTTGTTAGTTGCAAAAAAATTAAAATTAGATTTCATAGATGTTGATAAAGAAATCGAAAAAGAATTAGGCCTATCGATATCAGAAATATTTGAGATAAAAGGCGAGGACTATTTTAGAAAATTTGAAGAAAAAATTACTTTAAAAATACTAAAGATTAATTCAACTGTAATATCTCTTGGTGGAGGAGCATTTGTAAACAACGTCATTAGAAAAGAAATATTAAAAAATCATATTTCTTTTTGGTTAAACTGGGATAATAAAATATTACTTAATAGAATTAAAAATAGTAGAAAAAGACCTCTTGCTTATAATTCCACAGAAAATGAATTGATTGATTTAATAAAAAAACGATCTAACATTTATTCAAAAGCTTTATATGAAATTAAATGTGATAAACTATCAAAAAATAATATTGTTAAAAATGTTATAAAAAATTATGAAACCTATTAAGTTAAAAATAAATACTAAAACTCAAAACTATTCAATTATTATTGGTTCAAATTTAATATCAAATATATCAAAAATTATAAAAGAAAATTCAATAAATTTTAAAAAATGTTTACTTGTTGTTGATAAAAATATTTCAAAACAATCAGTGTCAAAAATTAAAAAATCTTTAAATCAAAAAAAAATTTATGTTCATAATTTTAATGCTAACGAAATTAACAAAAATTTTAACAGCGTAAATAAGATCTTAGATATTTTATTAAATAAAAATTTTTCAAGAGAGGATTGCGTAATTTCCATTGGTGGAGGAATTACAGGTGATATAAGTGGTTTTGCAGCAAGTCTATTTAAAAGAGGTTTAAAATTCATAAACATTCCAACTACCCTATTATCACAAGTCGACTCTTCCATTGGAGGTAAAACTGGTGTTAATACTAAATATGGAAAAAATTTAATAGGAAGTTTCTATCAACCAAATTTAGTTATATCTGATATTCAATTTTTAAAAACACTACCTAAAAGAGAAGTGATTTGTGGTTACGGCGAAATTTTAAAACATTCTTTGATTGCTAATAAAAAATTTTTTAATTTTTTAGATAAAAATAGTGATAAAATTTTAAAACTTTCATCTCCATTCATTGAGAAAGCGATTTATGAAAGCTGTAATATTAAAAAAAATGTTGTCGAAAAAGATGAAAAAGAAAAAAATCTTAGAAAAATTTTAAATTTTGGTCATACTTTTGCACATGCTTACGAAACTTCTTTAGGTTATTCAAAAAAACTCAATCATGGTGAAGCTGTGGTACTTGGTATGAAAAGTGCGTTGAGTTTTAGTTTAAAGAATAATTTGCTTAAAAAAGATGACTATAATTCGATCATAAATCATATTTCTAGAGCAAATTTACCATCAAAAATGAAAAATCTTTTTAAAATTAAAGATTTAAATAAAATATTATCTTTCATGATTAAAGATAAAAAAAATAACTCAGATAAAATTAATTTAGTTTTATTAAAAGGAATTGGATTACCCGTTATGAACAAAACATATAAAAAAAATAGCTTGAGGGTATTTCTAAAAAATGAGTTAAGAAATTAATATTTGTATTGAATGAATATTCTCTTTTAATTCTTTATCTAAAATTTTATAGATTTTTTTATTACTTTCAATTTTACTCAAAATCTTTAATTCACTTGAATTAAAAATAATTTTTAAATGAAATTTGCCCTCTTGATTGCCAATATGATTTTTATGAAGAAATGATTTGTCTTCAATTTTTATACTTTCAAAATTAATTTGATCAGTAAGTTTTTTTTTTACAATTGCAATTAACTCGTTTATATCCATAAATTAAAACTATTATACATCATGAAAAATATTTGCGACTGGAATAATTGTAACGAAATTGGTGATTACAGAGCACCAGTAGAAAAAGATAATAGCAAAAAGTATAGAATGCTATGCTTAGAGCATGTGAAAGAGTTCAATAAAAATTGGAATTATTTTTCAGGTATGAATGATGACCAGGTTTTAGATTTTTTAAAGTCAGATATGATTTGGCATAAACCAACTCAAAGTTTTAGTTCTTCGGATAATTTTTTTAAAGTTCTTTGGAACAATACTTTGAGAGACGAGCTAGATAAAGATAAGATTAATGGTGAGTACGATCATATGCGTCAATTTAAATTTAATCATAAAGACATCAAAGCCTTTAGTATATTGGGAGTTTCTGTAGGATTGAAATGGAAAAAAGTGCAGGATAAGTTCAAATTGCTTGTCAAAAAATATCACCCAGATATAAATGCTGGTAACAAAAAATATGAAGAAAAACTTAAATTAATTACTTTAGCTTATACACAGCTTAAAAATACATATAGAGAAAAAATTGACACAAAATCTAAATATTCAACCTGATATAAAAGTTTCATTAAAACAAACCTTTGGTATCGATTCCGAAATGGAAGTGGAAGCGTTTTCAAAAAAAAATGAATATGTTCCTGAAATAGATAAAAGTTATAAATTTGATAGAGATACTACGATGGCAATAATCTCTGGTTTTGCCTACAATAAAAGAGTGTTAGTTCAAGGATACCACGGTACTGGAAAATCAACTCATATAGAACAAATTGCAGCAAGATTAAACTGGCCATGTATTCGAGTAAATCTAGATAGCCATGTAAGTAGAATAGACTTAATAGGAAAAGATGCAATTGTACTTAAGGATGGAAAACAGGTTACTCAATTTAATGAGGGTATTTTGCCCTGGTCGATACAAAATCCAGTAGCACTTGTTTTTGATGAGTACGATGCTGGAAGACCTGACGTAATGTTCGTAATCCAAAGAGTTTTAGAAGCTGAAGGTAATTTTACTCTTCTTGATAAAAATAAAGTTATTAAACAAAATAAATTTTTTAGATTATTTGCAACATCAAATACTGTTGGCCTAGGAGATACAACGGGCCTTTATCATGGAACCCAACAAATAAATCAGGGGCAGATGGATAGATGGAATATTGTTACTACTCTAAACTACCTAAGTCTTGAAAGAGAGCTAGATATAGTTCTGGCAAAAAATAAGAGCCTTAATAACGCCAGGGGTAAAGAAAAAGTTGCCAATATGATAAAAGTAGCCTCATTAACCAGAAAAGGATTTATTGCAGGTGATATATCAACAGTAATGAGCCCTAGAACAGTTTTACATTGGGCAGAAAATTCAGAAATTTTTAAAGATACAGGGTACGCTTTTAGAGTAACTTTTTTAAACAAGTGTGATGAAATTGAAAAAAATACTATCGCAGAATATTATCAAAGATGCTTTGGGGAAGAGCTTCCAGAGTCGTTGATGAATATTCAGATTTAAATGAACGATAAGATAGATAATTTAAAAGAAAAATTTAGACTAGCCTTAACATCAACAGCAAAAGTAATTTCCGATGATTTTGATTTAATCAACAAATCATCTGAAAATGATAAAAAACAAAATTTACAATCTGTTGAAATTGATAATTTAACAAAACCAAGTGACTTTATTAAATTGAGAGCAGAAACAGACTCTTCTGCTTTAAAAAAAAAATTTTCTAATGAATTCATTTATAAAAAAAACCTTCCTGCTAACACTTCATCAAGATCACTCTATAGTATAGCTGAAAAAATAAGATATGAGGCCCTAGGCGGTAAAATGCTTAAAGGTATTGAAAAAAATTTTCAACAAAATTACTCACATATAATAAATACAAAAAGGAAGGATCAGTTAAAAACAAAAGAAGATGTTCCTGTAACTGAAGCATTTGAGCTATATATGCTTAAAAATTTTCATCAAATAAAATTAAACCCTTTAACAACAAAAATGTTAAATTTTTGGGAAAAAGACTTTGAACAATCGATAGAAAAACATAAAAAATTTTTGCAAGAAAATCTAGAAAATCAAAACAACTATAGCTCAAGATTCTCCCAAATTTTAGAAGAGATGGATATTTTTCAAAGTGAAGAAGACGAAGAAAAAAAAGAAGATAATCAAGATCAAGAACAAGACAATCCATCAAATGACGATCAAGATAAAGATCAAGAGGATAATAAAGATGAAAATAATGATCAAGAAACTCAAGCCACTTTAGACGCTGATTACAATGTAGATGAATTTAATCTTGATGAACAACTTTCAGATACTGAGTCTGATGAACAGAACTCAGAACAAATTGTTCAAAAAAATCTTGATAATATCAATTTAGATTATAAAATTTTTACAACTCAATATGATGAAGTAACAAAAGCTGAAAAATTAGAAAATGCAGAGGAAGCAGCAAAACTTCGAAGGACACTAGACCAACAATTAGTTGGTTTTCAAGATGTAATAACAAAGCTTGCAAATAAACTACAAAGACAATTGCTTGCAAAACAGAATAGAGCATGGAATTTTGATTTAGAGGAGGGACTACTTGATAGTTCAAAATTGCCAAGAATTATTATGGACCCCTATAACTCATTATCGTTTAAAAAAGAAAAAGACTTGGATTTTAAAGACACAATCGTAACTTTGTTAATAGACAATTCTGGATCAATGAGAGGAAGACCCATTACAATAGCTGCGATATGTGCAGATATATTATCTAGAACTTTAGAAAGATGTTCTGTTAAAGTTGAAATTTTAGGGTTTACAACAAAAAACTGGAAAGGTGGCCAAAGCAGAGAACTTTGGAATAAGAACTCTAAACCCAAAACCCCTGGTAGATTAAATGATTTAAGACATATAATTTATAAAGGTGCCGATACCCACTGGAGACAAGCTAAAAATAATCTAGGCTTAATGCTAAAAGAAGGTTTATTAAAAGAAAATATTGATGGAGAGGCTATTTCGTGGGCTTACAATAGGATTAAAAAAAGAAAAGAAGAAAGAAAAATTATGATGGTAATTTCTGATGGTGCACCGGTAGACGACTCTACACTTTCAGTAAATTCAGGTGATTTTTTAGAAAAACATCTTAAAAAAATGGTAAAATTCATTGAAAACAAAACTGAAATTGAAGTACTAGCAATTGGCATTGGTCATGATGTTTCAAGATATTATGATAAAGCAATAAAAATTACTGATGTAAATGAATTGGGAGATGTTATGGTATCCCAGTTAAGCTCTTTGTTTGAAACAAAAAAAAAATTTCACTAAAGATTAAATAAATCTTTATTATTCCATCTAATAATAACTTCTGCTCCACTTCTTGTTTGGGAATTCCTACAATTAATGGAGGCAAAATTTTTTTCTAATAGCATTTTACCAATAAATAAACCTAATCCTAATCCTGTTTTTGACTTGTCAATTGTGTCTTTTGATCTTAAATATGGTTCTCCAATTTTTGACAAGACATCCTTTGGATATCCATTTCCATCATCTTCAATTATAATTTCTGTAATTTCACTATCACTTTTTAAATTTATATAGATTATTTCTTTAGAAAATTTATTAGCATTTCCAATAAAATTTCTTAAACCATAAACGATTTCTATTGATTTTGTTATCTTTTTTATATTTGAAAATTGATCATAATTGAAAATAAATTTTTTTTTACTTATTTCTCTGAATGACGAAATAATTTCACGCAGGTAATCTCTCATAGAAAGATCTTTATCAATAAAATTATCTTCTTCTACTGGATTCAAAGTTAAGCGTTTTAAAATGTCATTACATCTTTCTACTTGACTAGATAATAACTCTATATCTTTTTTAAAATCTTCATGTTCTTTGAATTGTTTCTCAAGATCATGAGCAATAATCTTTATTGTGGACAAAGGTGTTCCAAGTGAATGAGCTGCAGCTGCAGCTTGTCCTCCTAATGATAAAAGTTCATGTTCTGTAGCCATAACTTCTTCCATTTTTGCTAATGCTTCTCTTCTTAATCTAGATTGTGCTCCAAATGACATTGCTAAATAATTTAAAAAAATTAAAGCTATTATTAAAGCAATTGGAATTGAATAAAAATAATACGGACTTACATGAAAATGATCACTCATAGGAGAGGGCAAATCTAGTGCGTAAAATGTAAGTATAAAGATTATAATTATTGATAGAAATACTAATAAAAAATTAGTTTTGAAACTTAGATTTGATGATGAAAAAACACTTGGAATTAATAAAAAAATAACAAACGGATTAGTAACACCCCCTGTTAGATAGAGTAAAGCACCTAATTGTAATATATCTATTACTAAAAAAATAAAAGCTGATCTATCTGATAATTGTGTTTTTTTATAAATAAATATTAAAAATAAATTACTTAAAATACCTAAGAATATAACCAGATTAGAAATTATAAAATCAAACTTAAAATTTAAGAAAAAATATACAAAGTTAATTGATACTAGTTGCCCAATGATACCAATCCATCTAAGGCTTATATAAGTTGATTTTTTAAAGAAATGATATTTTGAAGTTTCAAAGAACTTCATTATTAAATATCAAGATTCTGTACATTAATTGCATTTGAAATTATAAAGTCTTTTCTCAATGCAACATCATTACCCATTAAAGTATGAATTAAACTTTGATCTTTCTTTAAATCCTTTGAATACTGTACTTGTAATAAATTTCTTGTTTCAGGGTCAAGTGTTGTGCTCCACAACTCTTCTGGATTCATTTCACCTAATCCTTTAAATCTTTGTATGTTCATTTTTGATTTTTCTAGATCTAATTCTTTAATAAATTCTTTAGATCCTTTTTTAATTTTTTTTAATTCTTTATTATTATTAACAATATAATCCTCTAATTCTTTTTCATCTTTTATATAAATTCCTTTTGATCCTTTATTTATTTTAAATAATGGTGGTTGGGCTAAATACACGTGTCCATTTTCAATCAATTTATTAAATGGTTTGTTGTTAAAAAAAGTCAATAAAAGAGCTCTAATATGAGACCCATCTACGTCTGCATCGGTCATAATGATAATCTTTCCATATCTAAGATCTTTTAAATCTATTTCTTGTACTTTTGGATCTAAGCCTAATGCATTAATTAAAGTAACTATTTCATTAGATGAAATCATTTTAGATAAAGCCTTTGTTCTTTGCTGCTCTGAACCGTCGCCATTACCATTCTTTTTAGAGGCTAAATCTTCTACGTAGGTATTTAAAATTTTACCTCTTAAAGGCAAAACAGCTTGATTAGCCCTGTTTCTACCTTGTTTTGCAGAACCCCCTGCCGAATCACCCTCTACAATAAACAATTCTGTGCCATCTTGTTTTCCAATTTGACAATCAGCTAATTTTCCTGGAAGACCACTTAATTCTAGAGCACCTTTTCTTCTTACATTTTCCCTAGCTTTTCTAGCCACATCTCTCGCCATTGCTGCTTGAATAACTTTTGCTAAAATTATTTTGGCGATCGAAGGATTTTGATCAAACCAAATAGACAATTTTTCATTTATAATGTTTTCTACAATCATTCTAACTTCTGATGAAACTAACTTATCTTTTGTCTGAGAAGAAAATTTTGGATCAGGAATTTTTGTAGATAACACACAAGTAAGTCCCTCTTTAATGTCGTCTCCTGAAATTGCTAATTTATTTTTTTTAAGTAGGTTATGTTCGTTCGCATATTTATTAACAACTCTTGTTAATGCACTTCTAAAACCTAATAAATGTGTTCCACCATCTTTTTGATAAATATTATTAGTGTAAGGAAAAATATCTTCAGCATAACTTGCATTCCACTTCAAAGAACACTCAAGTTCAATATTATCTTTTTTTCCCTCAATATAAATTGGTTTTTTAAATAAATCATTTCCATTTTTATTTTGTAGTTTTTCTCTTTTTTCATCTAGAAAATCTACAAATTCAAGTACACCACCATCAAATTTAAATTGGGATACTTTTTCTTTTTTTAAACTAGCATCTGTAAAAATTATTTTAATACCCTTGTTTAAGAAAGCTAACTCTCTCATCCGCTTTATAAGAATATTTGCACTAAATTTTATAGAAGAAAAAATTTCTTTTGAGGGTAAAAATGTAATTTGAGTTCCAGTTTCTTTAGAATTTCCTGTGACTTTTAATGGAGCTTTGGCTTCACCATTTTTAAATTCTATAAAGTGTTTTTTTCCATTTCTACTTATTTCTAATTGTAATGTTTCAGACAATGCATTTACTACAGAAACCCCAACACCATGAAGTCCACCTGAGACTTTGTAAGAATCATGATCAAATTTACCACCAGCATGAAGCTGTGTCATAATAACTTCTGCTGCTGATTTTTTTTCTCCCTTGTGCATATCAACAGGAATTCCTCTACCATCATCATTAACAGTGATAGTTCCGTCAGAATTTATTCTTACATTAATATTTTTACAATGACCTGCTAAAGCTTCATCTATGGAGTTATCAACAACTTCATAAACCATATGATGTAAACCAGTTCCGTCATCGGTGTCTCCAATATACATCCCTGGTCTTTTTCTGACTGCCTCAAGACCTTTTAAAACCTTAATCGAGTCTGCTTGATATGTATTTTTATTTGTCATTTTTTAATTTTTTGGAAAAAAAAATTATAACATTTTTTATAAAAAATGCTGATTTATCTTCACTAAATTAAGTAAAAAACGGTCAATTAAGACTGCAAATTCAGGCTTATTTGATGGCGGAGAGAATGGGATTCGAACCCATGAAAGGATTGCTCCTTTACACGCTTTCCAAGCGTGCGCCTTCAACCACTCGGCCACCTCTCCTATTATTTTTCTTTTGAAATCTTGAGAACACCAATAAATGCCTCCTGGGGAATTTCTACTCTTCCAAATTGTTTTGATCGAGCTTTTCCTTTTTTTTGCTTTTCAAGAAGTTTTCTTTTTCGGTCTGTAGCTCCTCCACCATGAATTTTGGTTAAAACATCTTTTTTAAAACCTTTAATAGTTTCTCTAGCAATTATCTTGCCTCCTATTGCTGCTTGAACAGGTATCATAAAATTATGTCTTGGTATTAAATCTTTTAGTTTTTCACAAACTTCTCTTCCAGTTCTTTGAGCAAAATCTTTATGAATCATCATTGCTAAAGCATCCACTGGTTCTGTATTAACTAAAATTCCAAGTTTTACTAAATCTCCTTCTCTATGTTCAATAATTTCATAATCAAAACTAGCATATCCACTAGTCATAGATTTTAAACGATCATTAAAATCAAAAACTACTTCGTTTAAAGGTAACTCATAATTTACAACAGCTCTATTTCCTGAATAACTTAAATTGGTTTGTATTCCTCTTTTATCCTGACACATTTTCATAATTGAGCCCAAATATTCATCTGGTGTAATTATTGTTGCTTTTATCCACGGTTCTTCAATTAATTTTATTAATGTTGGATCTGGTAAACTTGATGGGTTGTGTAGATCAACAATATCTCCATTATTCATATAAACTTTATATACAACTCCTGGCGTAGTTGTTAACAAGTTCACATCAAATTCTCTTTCTAATCTTTCTGTAACAATTTCTAAATGAAGCAATCCTAAAAACCCACATCTAAAACCTAGTCCTAATGCTGAAGAAGATTCAGGCTCAAATGAAAAACTTGCGTCATTTAATTGTAGTTTAGCCAATCCATCTTTTAATTTTTGATATTCAGAACTATCTACTGGAAATAATCCACAAAAAACTACAGGCTTACTAGGTTTAAAACCAGGAAGTGCTTCTGTTAAAGGTTTTGTAGCATCACATATTGTGTCACCAACTTTTGTTTCAGACAAAACTTTTATTCCAGTTGTTATAAAACCTATTTCTCCAGCATTTAATCCATTGATATCTGTAGCTTTTGGAGTAAATACACCAACTTTTTCAACAATATATTCTTGATTGGTTGACATCATTTTAATTTTCATATTTTTTGAAATTTTACCATCAATTACTCGAACCAAAATAACAACTCCAAGGTAAGTATCGTACCAACTATCAACCAATAAACATTTTAAATCTCCTAAACTTTCACCTTTAGGACTAGGTAAGACTGTAATAATTTGTTCTAAAATATCATCAATACCTTCGCCTGTTTTCCCTGAACAAGGAATCGCACTTTCTGTATCAATACCTATTACTTCTTCGATTTGTTTTTTTGTTCTATCTAAATCTGACGCTGGAAGATCAACTTTATTCAAAACTGGTACTATCTCATGATCTATATCTAAAGCTTGATAAACATTTGCAAGTGTTTGTGCTTCTACCCCTTGAGTACTATCAACTATTAAGATTGAACCTTCACAGGCATAAAGAGATCTACTAACCTCGTAACTAAAATCTACATGGCCAGGAGTGTCAATAATATTTAAAATATAATTTTTACCATTTTTTGCTTTGTAATTAAGTTTTACTGTCTGGGCTTTAATTGTAATTCCTCTTTCACGCTCAATATCCATTGAGTCTAATACTTGAGCTTTCATTTCTCTTTCTGTGAGCCCTCCACAGCTATGAATTATTCTATCTGCTATTGTAGATTTACCGTGATCAATATGCGCAATAATTGCAAAGTTTCTAATGTTATCGATATTACTCATTTGCTTTAAGATCGTATCTTAGCGCCAGTTTTATATTCAACTGTTTTAATTATAGAATTATTGATGTTTTCTAAATCACTATCATTCAATGTTTTTTCAGATGATTGTATGGTCACACTAATTGCTATTGATTTTTGATTTTCTGGAATATTTTCACCTTCATAAACATCAAAAACTTTAATATTACTAATCAGTTTTTGATCCACACTTGAAACAGCTTTAATTAAATCTTGAGCTTTAACTTCTTTATCAACTATAAAAGCAAAATCTCTTTCAGATTTTTGATAATCTGATACTTCAAATTTAGTTTTTTGGTCTTTTAATGTTTTTTTTGGTAATTTTAAATTATCTAGAAAAATTTCAAAACCCACTAAAGACTCTGTTTTAATATCTATCATTTTTATAATATTTGGATGAATCTCACCAAAATAAGCTGCTACTTGATCTTTGCCTCGATTTAAAAATAATCTACCTGACTTGCCTGGATGGTAATAATTTGGTGTTTCGCTATCTATAAAAAATTTATCTGAATTGTACCCAGCTTCGACTAAAGATTGAACCACATCTCTTTTAACATCAAATACATCAACATTTCTCTCATTTTCAATCCATGATAATCTTGATCTTTTACCTGCTGACAAACCACAGACCACAGTATTTTGTTCACCTGGGTTTGAACCAGTAAAAATTGGTCCTATTTCAAATATTGATAAGTCTTTAAGACCTCTGTCCAGATTTTTATTCATATACATGATTAAATTTGAAAATATTGAATTTCTCAAAACTCCTAATTCTGAACTTATGGGATTTACAATTTTAATTTCTTTATTCTTATTTTTAAAATGATCGTTATAATTTGAGTCAGTAAATGACCATGTTATTGCCTCTAGATAACCTTTTGAAGCAACAGCTCTTTGTAAAAAATGAAATAACTTTTGAGTCTGAGTTAAAGTAGATTTGGTTCTTTCTTTTATTGGATCTATAATTTCAATCTTATCATAACCAGTTATTCTTACTAACTCTTCGACAATATCTATTTCTTGTGAAATATCCGGTCTCCATGTTGGAATTGTTAATTTTAAATATTTTTTTTCTTTTTTAATTTTAAAACCAAGATCTTCTAAGATTTTAATCATTTCTTTAGTTGAAATTTTAAATCCAGTTATTTTTTCAAATAAATCAGTGTCAAATTTGATATTTTTAATTTTGTTTGTTTCAATTGTTTGAATATCAATTTTACTAATTTCTCCACCACAAATCTCTTTAATTAATAATGACGCTTTATTTAAACCATCTTCAATTGATAATGGATCAATACCTCTTTCAAACCTAAACTTTGCATCTGTATCTATATTTAGTTTTTTTGATGTGCTTCTAATTGATCTAGGTTCAAAATATGCTGACTCTAATAAAATATTTTTAGTATCAAGTTCTGTACCAGACCTTGTACCTCCAATAATTCCACCTAATCCCAATACACCTTTACTGTCACTAATTACACACATTCCATCTTCTAGTTTGTAATTTTTATTATCTAAAGCTGTAAATTCTTCTCCAGATTTTGAATTTCGAACTATGATACCTTTTTCAATTTTTTCAGCATCATAAGCGTGTAATGGACGATTGATATCAAACATAACATAATTTGTAATATCAACTATTGCTGAAATTGGTTTTTCACCAATTGAAACTAATTTATCTTTTAACCATTGTGGGCTTTCAACGTTTTTTACATTAGTAATTAAGCAACTTCCAAATGCACTACATCCTTGGTTTTTTTCTTTATTAATTTTTACTTTTACAGTTTGTTTAAATTTTGATTTTATTTTTTTCTCTTTTAAATCTTTTAATTTTCCAAAACCTGAAGCGACAAGATCTCTTGCTATTCCTCTCACACCAAGACAGTCTGGTCTGTTAGGGGTAATTGACAGATCTATAAGATTAGAGCTTGATTCTGAAAAATAACTTTTTCCAATACTCTTTTCAAATTTTTTTGAAGATAATTCTGTTATTCCATCGCTTTCATCAGATAAATTTAATTCGGACTCAGAACAAAGCATTCCATATGAAGTAACATCTCTAATCTTAGCTATCACTAACTTTACTTTACTTTTTGGAACAACAGCCCCAGGAGGAGCGTATATTGTTATCAATCCCTCTCTTGCATTAGGCGCACCACATACAACTTTTTTTATTTCTTTTTCTCCCACATCAACATCGCAGACTTTGAGTCGATCTGCATTTGGGTGTTTTTCTGTCTTTAAAATTTTTGCTATTTTGAACAATTCAAGACCAGCAGATAAATTTTCTACGCTTTCAACTTCTAGCCCAACACTTGTTAGCTGTTCTAAAAGCTTGTCTTCTTTTAATTTTGTATCTAAATGATCTTTTAACCAATCAAATGTAATTTTCATCGACTCAAGCCTCTATAATTTGTTGGTACATCCAAAGGATCAAAACCGAAATGATTTAACCATCTATAATCACAATCAAAGAAAGCTCTTAAGTCATTAATACCATATTTAAGCATCGCTAATCTATCAATCCCAATTCCAAATGCATATCCTTGATATTTTGATGGATCGACTTTTACATTTTTCAAAACATTAGGATGAACCATTCCACAGCCTAAAATTTCAAGCCATTGATCACCTTCTCCTATAACTAATTTTCCATCTTTAATTTCATAACCAATATCTACTTCTGCTGATGGTTCAGTAAATGGAAAGTGGCTTGGTCTAAATCTCATTTTAATTTTTTCAACTTCAAAAAACTCTTTAATAAAATAATTTAAACAACCTTTTAGGTGTCCCATATTTATATCTTTATCTATATGTAAACCCTCTACTTGATGAAACATTGGTGCATGTGTTTGATCACTATCAGATCTGTAAGTTCTTCCAGGTGCAATAATCTTAAATGGAGGTTTGTCTTTTAACATTGTTCTAATTTGAACTGGCGATGTATGAGTTCTTAATAAAATTTCTTTATTCTCATCAAGATAAAATGTGTCATGCATATCTCTTGCTGGATGATTGTCAGGAGTGTTTAACGCTGTAAAATTATTATATTGATTTTCAATATCTGGACCCTCTTCAACACTAAAACCTATCTCGGAAAAAATCGACGAAATTTCATCTATAGTTTGTGAAACAGGATGAATTTTACCTCTAACAAATGATCGCTCAGGAAGAGTTACATCAATTTTTTCTTTTTCTAATTTTTCATTTATTTTTTTTGATTCAATTTCATTAATTTTATTGGTTATTGAATTTTGTAACTCGTTCTTAATTTGATTTAGATCTGATGCAAATTTTTTTCTGTCTATCTCTGGTATAGATCCAATATTTTTGAATTGAGAAGAAATCAGACCATTCTTACCAAATAACTCTGTCTTGATTTGATTAATTTCTTCTAAACTTAAATTTTTATTAAGCTTAGTCGAATAGTCATTTTTAATATTTTTTATGTCTGACATATTGATAGATTATTTCCTTAAGAAATAAAAACAATAGAGAAGATTAATTTAAAGCTGATTGAGCTTTTTGTACAATTGTTTTAAATGCTTCTGGACTGTCGTAAGCAATTTCAGCAAGAATTTTTCTATCAATTGTAATACCACATTTTCCTAGGCCATTGATAAATTTAGAATAAGTCAAACCTTCGGCTCTTACACCAGCATTAATTCTTTGTATCCACAATGATTTGAAATCTCTTTTTTTATTTCTTCTATCTCTGTAAGCGTATTGCATCGCTTTTTCCATCGCTTGCTTTGCAACT
Source organism: uncultured Pelagibacteraceae bacterium (assembly GCA_902512765.1). GTDB lineage: Bacteria > Pseudomonadota > Alphaproteobacteria > Pelagibacterales > Pelagibacteraceae > Pelagibacter. The sequence continues at coordinate 39,075 of CABXKF010000004.1, forward strand.
CTGATCGTATTTTTTCTTCTGCCCCATTGACCTTTGACAGCTTTTAAAACTTTTTTATGTTTTGCTTTGCTAGTTACGCCTCTTTTTACTCTTGCCATTATTAACCTCTTAAACTGTAAGGCATGTATGATTTAACAATTTTGCCATCTTGCTTAGACATAGTTGTTGTGCCTCTTAATTTTCTTATTTGAGAATTCGTTCTTTTAATCATGCCGTGTCTTTTACCAGCTTGGGCTGTCATAACTTTACCCTTTGCAGATATCTTGAATCTTTTTTTAGCTGAGCTTTTTGTTTTTAATTTTGGCATAATTCTGCGGTCTTATACAAAGATTGATATAAATTTACAACCTATATTAAGGCCTATAAAGGCTGAATTACCATAATCATTTGCTTACCATCAAATTTAGGATGCAATTCTACCTTGCCAATATCCTTCATGTCCTCTTTGATCTTGTCCATCAATTCTTTTCCTAAATGAGAGTGTTGTAATTCACGGCCTTTGAATCTAACGGTAAATTTTACTTTATCTCCCTTAGCTATAAATTTTTTTGCATTTTTAACCTTAAAATCATAATCATGAGTCTCTGTAACAGGCCTCATTTTAATTTCTTTTAATAAAACAATTTTTTGTTTTTTCTTGGCAATATTTGCTTTCTTTTGGGCATCATATTTAAATTTACCCATATCCATAATTTTACAAACAGGCGGGTTTGCATTAGCTGCTATCTCTATTAAATCTAATCCCTGATTTTTTGCCATTGAGATTGCCTCATTAGTATTCATCACACCAAGGTTTTCACCATCACTTGCTATAACCTGAACATCAGGAGACGAGATTCTATTATTAGACCTAGGACCTCTATCTTTTGTTCTTCTTTGAAAATAATTTTGTTTAAAATCTGCCACTTAGTTTGAAGATGCTTTGTTTAAAGCAGAGAAAGTTTTTAAGAATAAATTTAAATCCATATTTTCTTGTTTGTTCGTGTCTAATCTTCTAATCGTTACCGAGTTAGAGTCAACTTCTTTTTTACCACAAATTAATAAAAGAGGTATTTTTGCTAATGAATGATCTCTTATTTTGTAATTTAAATTATGTTTTTTTAAATCAACGTTTGAACTCATCCCTGCTTGTTTAATTTTTTTTGACACTTCGATGGCATAATCATCAAATTCTTCTGATATTGGTATCACAACTGTTTGTAATGGGGAAATCCAAAAAGGAAATTTGCCCGCATAGTTTTCTATAAGAATACCTATAAATCTTTCTAAAGAACCAAATAGCGCTCGATGAAGCATAACAGGTACTTTTTTAGTTCCATCTTTGTCAACATAAGAAGCATCCAATCTACCAGGTAAGTTTAAATCGACTTGCAAAGTTCCACACTGCCAATCTCTACCTATTGCATCTCTTAATACAAATTCAATTTTTGGGCCATAAAATGCACCTTCACCCTTATTAATGCTATATTCCAACTTAGATGCTTTGACTGCTTCAAGTAAAGAAGCTTCTGCTTTATCCCAAACCTCATCTTCACCAACTCTTATATCTGGTCTATCTGCATATTTAAGAATTACATTTTCAAAACCTAAATCTTTATAAATATCTAAAATTAAATTAGTGACCTCTAGACATTCGCTTGTAATTTGATCCTCAGAGCAAAATATATGAGCATCATCTTGTGTAAATGCTCTTACTCTTAATAGGCCATGTAACGCTCCTGATGGTTCATAACGATGTACCTTTCCAAATTCTGTAATACGTAAAGGTAGATCTCTGTAACTTTTTAAACCTTGATTAAATACCTGAATATGTCCAGGACAATTCATAGGTTTAATTGCAAATACTTTTTCATCTGGTGTTTCTGATGTATACATATTTTCACCATATTTTTCCCAATGACCAGATTTTTCCCATAATTGTCTATCCAATATCTCTGGTGTATTAACTTCTTTGTAGCCCGCAACATCCTGCCTGGCTCTCATATAATTAATTAATTTTTGAAATAAAGCCCATCCTTTTTCATGCCAAAATACTGAACCTGGACTTTCTTCTCTAAAATGAAATAAATCCATTTCTTTTCCAAGTTTTCGGTGATCTCTTTTTTCAGCTTCCACTATTCTTTTTAAATATTCATCTAAATCTTTCTGAGTTGCCCAACTTGTACCATATATTCTTTGCAACATTTCATTGTTAGAGTCGCCTCTCCAATAGGCTCCTGAAACTTTCGTAAGTTTAAAAAATTTTCCAATTTTACCAGTTGAAGAAAGATGTGGCCCCCTACAAAGATCATGCCAGTCTCCATGAAAATAAATAGACACATCTTCATTTTCCGGGATTGCTTGGATTAACTCTGCTTTATAAGTTTCTCCTTTTTCTTTAAAATGTGAAATAGCTTTATTTCTCTCCCAAACTTCTCGTTTTGTGATTTCATTTCTATCAACGATTTCTTTCATCTTATTTTCAATTTTTTCTAAATCATCTTCAGTAAAAGGTTCTTTTCTTGCAAAATCATAGTAAAAACCATTCTCAATAACTGGTCCAATAGTAACTTGTGTTCCTGGAAATAATTCTTGTACTGCCATTGCTAATATATGTGCTGTATCGTGTCTTATGGTTTCTAGGCCCTCAGGATTTTTAGACGTAAAAATTTTAATAGAACAATCTTTTTCTATTAAAAAATCTAAATCTTTTAAATCACCATCAACACTTATAACCATGGCTTGTTTAGCAAGTGACTTACTAATTTTTTCAGCTACATCTAGACCTGTAACTTTGTCTGGAAATGTTAAATTATTTCCATCTGGTAATGTAATTATAGGCATTAATTTAATATTCTTTTATACTCTGAATAAGTAGAAAAGCACATTTTTTCAACATTAAATTTTTGAATTATGTTTTTTCTTCCTTCTTTACCGATCGATTGTAATGACGCCTCATCCATAGAAAGTACTTTTAAAATTTTTTTACTTAATGATTTTGCGTTGTTAGACTCAAATAAAAAACCAGTTTTTTCATCAATTATAGTTTCATTAGACCCGCCAATATCACTTGCTAATATTGGTTTTTCCATTGATTGAGCTTCAACAGCTACTCTTCCAAAAGCCTCCGGCTCAATTGATGCAGATATCACAATATCTGAAATTTTGTAAGCTAAAGCCATATCATTACAATGATCAATAAATTTTACCTGATTATTTAATCTATGTTGCTCTGTAAGTCTGATAAGTTTTTTTTTATATAAATCTCTACCTTGATCACTTCCAAGTATTACAGCATAAAAAGCCTCATACCCAAGTTCGATATTAACTAAATTAACTGCTTCTATAAAAACTTCTTGTCCTTTCCATCCTGTTAGCCTTCCAGGCAAGAGAATTATCTTTTTATCTTTTTCAATTTGCCATTTTTTTAATAATTTTTTTTCATCACTATCTAGTTTGGTAGTTGGATCAAAATAATCAACGTTGATACCTCTAAAGATAACTAAAAGTTTTTTTTTATCATCAAAATATTTTGTATAATTTTCTTTTATATGAGAAAAAATAAAATTAGATCCTGCTATAATTAAATCTGACCTAACCATCACAGAATTATAAAATTTTTTAATTTTACTGTTAAAATTATAGGTCCCATGAAATGTGGTAACAAATTTTCTGCCAGTAATTTTTGCTGCTAATAAACATGACCAAGCAGGAGCTCTACTTCTAGCGTGCACAATTGAAATATTGTTAATTAATATCACACCAATTAAAGCTAAAAAATTTATAAATATAATTAATGGATTTTTACTATGAACAGGAAGTTTTATTATTTTTACTTTTTTTTTATCAATAAATTTAAGAAGTTCTCCACCACTAGTTACAATATAAGATCCACAATCATTTTCTGGTAAATAATGAGCAATGTCATAACAGCCTGTCTCAGCTCCTCCATAACCTAATTTTGGTATGACTTGTAAAACTTTTAAATTAGATGACATTTGATATGATTATATAATATTAGATTAAACATATAAACGATTATGACTTATTTCAAATATCACAAAGTTTCAAAAAGTAAGAAAATAAGATTTATTTGTAATATTCATAAAGGTGCCCCTTTTATTGTTTTTTTACATGGTTTTATGTCTGATTTAGAGGGAAAAAAACCTAATGCTTTTTTAAAATTTGCTAAGCAAAATAAACTAAGTTTTTTAGCACTTGAATATTCAGGACATGGAAAGTCATCAGGAAAATTTATAAATGGCAATATTACTAAATGGAGCAATGAAACATCTGCTCTTATTAAAAAATTTGTTAAAAAGAATGACTTTACTATTATTGGTTCAAGCATGGGTGCGTGGTTAGCCCTTAAACAGTTTCAAAAATTTAAAAATCAAATAAAAGGATTTTTAGGCATTGGTTCTGCGCCTGAATTTTTAGAAAATTTGATGTGGAAAAAATTCACAAAAAAAATGAAGTCCGAAACTATTCAAAAAGGAATTTTACAATTAAAACATGGCAACTATGAATATCCAATTACTCTTCAATTGATAAAAGATGGCAGAAAAAATAAGGTTTTAAACAAAAAAATAAATTCCAAAATAAATGTTACTATGGTTCACGGTCAAAAAGATGAAGTAGTGCCGGTTTCTTATTCAAGAAAAGTTTTAAAAATATTTCAAAAAGCAAAAAAAAAATTAGTAATTATTAATGATGGTGATCACAGTTTATCAAGTCAAAAGTGGCTTAAAACAATAATTAAAGAACTTAAATTGATTATTTAACTAACTTCTTTAATAACTGGTTTGAGGCTAATTGGATTACTTAACTTGTCTAACATTTCTTTTGGACAAACTTGAACAAAATTCTTTAACTCTTCATTATAATTCTCAATTAACAACTTTGATAAATTAGATCCTGTTTCGTCAAAATGCTCTTTGATTAAATCTTTAAGATATGTTTTCCAATAATCTGTTTCTACATTTTGCCACACAACAGACTCTTTGTTTACCTTTTTTTCAAATTCTCTTGATTTGTCATAAATGAATGCCATACCTCCTGTCATTCCAGCTGCAAAATTATCACCCACATCACCTAAAATTATTACTGTTCCACCTGTCATATATTCGCAGCCATTTGAGTCACATCCTTCAATTACAGTAGTCGCTCCAGAATTTCGAACAGCAAATCTTTCTCCCGCTTGTCCAGCTGCAAATAATTTTCCTGAAGTTGCACCATATAAAACTGTATTACCTATAATGGTGTTTTCATTTGAAATTAAATTACTTTCATCAGACAATTTGATAGAAATTGTTGCACCAGACAATCCCTTACCCACATAATCATTAGCATCACCTTTAAGAACAAGTTTTAAGCCTTTTGCTGAAAAAGCACCAAATGACTGACCTGCTGATCCTTTGAAATTTAATACTAAAAAGTTTTCATTTAGTTTTTCATATCCATATTTTTTATAAAGATGATGAGATATTCTTGTTCCAACAGCTCTATTAGTATTTTTAATAATGTATTCTTTTTCAAACTTTCCAGAATTATCTAAAGTTTTTTCAATCTCTGGCCAAATTTCTTGATCAAGTGTATCTGGTACATGATTTATTTCCTGATTTTCACAATATCTTTTATTATTACCATTATCTGCCTGTACAAAAAGTGGGTTCAGATCTAAATCATCAAGATTTGGAGAAGCTTTACTGACCTGCATTAAAAGATCTGTTCTACCAATTATATCATTCAATGATTTAAAGCCTATTTTTGCTAAAATTTCTCTTACTTCAGATGCAATAAAAGTAAATAAGTTAACTACTTTATCTGGAGTACCTGTAAATTTTTCTCTAAGTTTATCATCTTGAGTACAAACACCAACTGGGCATGTATTTGAGTGACACTGTCTAACCATAATGCAGCCCATCGCAACTAAAGCAGTGGTTGCCACTCCGTATTCTTCGGCTCCCATCATCGCTGCAATAACAACATCTCTTCCTGTTTTAATACCACCATCAGTTCTAAGAGTAACTTTGTGTCTTAGGTTGTTTAAAGTTAAAACTTGATTGGCCTCTGTTAAGCCCATTTCCCATGGTATTCCAACATACTTAACACTAGTTTGTGGTGTTGCACCAGTACCACCATTGTGTCCTGATATTAATATTATATCAGCTTTCGCTTTAGCAACACCAGCAGCAATAGTTCCTACACCTGATGAAGCAACAAGTTTAACTCCAATTCTTGCTTTAGGGTTTATTTGTTTTAAATCATAAATAAGTTGAGCAAGATCTTCTATAGAATAAATATCATGATGTGGCGGAGGAGATATTAAAGTAACTCCAGGTGTTGAATGTCTTAGTTTTGCAATCTCATCTGTAACTTTAAACCCTGGTAATTGCCCACCTTCTCCTGGTTTTGCTCCTTGAGCTATTTTAATTTCAATTTCATTACAATTATTTAGGTAGTTTACAGTGACGCCAAATCTTGCTGAAGCTATTTGTTTTACTCTAGAATTTGCACTATCTCCATTTTCTAATACTTTAAACCTGCTCTCATCTTCTCCACCTTCGCCACTACATGAGGCACCTTTAATTCTATTCATTCCAGTTGCAAGCGTTTCATGCGCTTCCTTTGAGAGAGCTCCATGTGACATGCTTCCACTTCCAAATCTTTTAAGAATATTTTGTATAGGCTCAACCTCTGAAATTTCTATCGGTCCTTTCAATTTTTTTGATCTAAAATCAATTAAATCTCTCAAATTTATTGGCGGCAAATTATATATTCCATCAGCATATCTCTTGTATGCTTCATAAGAGTTAGATCCTACAGCACTTTGTAATAAATGAATTAATTTTCCTTGATACTGATGTGTCTCACCATTTTTACGGTATCTATATATTCCACCTATTGGTAAAATAGTTTCAGAACTTTCAAATGCTTCTTTGTGAATAGATCTAATTTTTTTTTCTATTCCTGTTAATCCAATCCCAGATATTTTAGATACAACACCTGGAAAATAATCAGCAACAATTGTTCTGCTTAATCCAACAGTTTCAAAATTACATCCTCCTCTATAAGAGCTTAAAACAGAAATTCCCATTTTAGACATAATCTTTAAGAGACCAGCATTCACTGATTTGATGTATCTCTCCACACATTCATCAAAGCTAAATTTTCCAAAAAGTTTTTTTTCGTGTCTTTGATACAAACTATCAAAAGCAAGATATGGATTTACTGTGGTTGCTCCTACACCAATTAAAGTAGCAAATGAGTGTGTATCTAAAGCTTCTCCAGATTGGACGTTTATGGAAACATATCCTCTTAATTTTTTTTCTATTAAGAATGAATTGATTGCTCCTACGCATAAAAGCATAGGAATGGGCAAATTAGTTTCTGATAATCCTTTATCACTTAAAATTAATTGAGTAACACCCTGTCTTACAGCTATCTCTGCATCTTTTTGAACTTGTTTTATTGCCTCAAATAAAGACTGATTTTTAGAAAAAGTACAATCTATGACTAACGAATTTTTACCAAAAAAATTAATAAATTTGTCAAATTGAGAGTTTGATAAAATTGGACTATTTAAAACATAAATATTTTGCTTAGTTAAATTATCAAAGTCCAGAATATTACCTAAATTTCCAAACCTTGTTTTTAGACTCATAACCTTATTTTCTCTTAATGAATCAATTGGAGGATTTGTTACCTGGCTAAAATTTTGTCTAAAGAAATGGTAAAGAGGTCTGTATTTATCTGACAATACAGCAAGTGGGGTATCATCACCCATAGAACCTATTGCTTCTTTTGCATCTTCAGCCATCGGGTGCAAAATAAGCTCTAAATCTTCTAGGCTAATTCCAAATGTATATTGTCTTCTTCTTAAATCATCTCCAGAAAATGAGTGTTTTTCTCCAGAAATAGTAATTTTTTCATCTAAATCAATAATTTGAGAATTAAAATGT
>CABXKF010000005.1 GCA_902512765.1 uncultured Pelagibacteraceae bacterium
CAGGACATGCCTTTGGTATTGATTTAGATAAATGTTTTAATGAGGTTCAAAACTCTAATATGAGTAAACTAGGTGAAAATGGTGAGCCTATTTATAATGAGTCTGGGAAAGTAATGAAGGGCCCAAATTATTTTAAACCTGATTTGTCTAAATTTGTATCTTAGATTTCTAATTTTAAATCTATAGCAGCAGAACTATGAGTTATGCTTCCAACAGAAATTCTATTCACTCCTGTTTTAGCAATGCTTTTGACTGTTTTTAGATTGATATTGCCTGAGGCTTCAGTTTCGTAATATTTTTTAGCGATTTTAACACCTGTTCTTAAATTTTTAACATTCATATTGTCAAACAGGACAGTATTGAATTTAAGACCCATAATAGTTTTTAATTGTTTTAAATTATCAACTTCGACAGTAATTTTCCTTCCTTTTTTGTTGTTAATAGCTAACGAAACTAAATCTTTAATATTTGATGATGCAATATGATTGTCTTTAATTAAAAATTCATCACTAAGATTAAATCTGTGGTTGGTACCACCTCCTAATTTTACAGCATATTTTTGAATAACTCTAATGTTTGGAATTGTTTTACGTGTACAACAAATTTTACATTTTTTACCAGCGAGTTTTACAAATTGATTTGTTTTTGTAGCAATACCAGAAATATGCGATAAAAAATTTAAAGCAACTCTTTCAGCAATTAAAATATTTCTAGCATTCCCTTCAATAGTTGCAATCAAAGAACCTTTCTTAACAAAAGACCCATCTTTTTTTTTAATGTTAAATTTAATCTTGTTATCAACTAAATCAAAAGCTTGTTTTGCAAACAGCAAACCACCAATAACTGCATTTTGATTTGAAAGAAGTTTAACTTTAATAACTTTATTATTTTTTACTAAACTTGATGTGATGTCTCCAGAAGGGTAGAGATCTTCATTTAAAGCTCTCTTAACTGTATTACGAATAAAATCTTTGCTAAGTTTTATTTTTGACACTTAATTATCTGCCGATAGCTGCCATTTTTTCAACTGATATTCTAGCTTTATCAATTGTATCTTTGTCCATAATTATTTCGCCTGTTTCATTTTCTAAGCAATCTAATATTTTAGGAAGTGTAATTTTTTTCATGTAAGGACACATGTTGCATGGCTTTATAAAATCTACATTTGGATTTTCTACCTGAATATTATCACTCATAGAACATTCCGTAACCATCATTACTTTTTTAGGTTGTTTATCCTGAACATATTTAATCATACCAGAAGTTGACCCTGCAAAATCACTAGCATTAATAACTTCAGGCGGACATTCAGGATGGGCTATAATTTTAATTCCTGGGTTTTTTTCTCTAATATCGTGTATTTCTTTTTCATTGAACTGATCATGGACAATGCAAATACCTTTCCATGAAATGATTTCAACATCTGTCTGTGAAGCAACATATTTTGCAAGATAATCATCTGGTAAAAATATTACTTTCTTTACCCCTAATGATTTTACAATTTTAACTGCATTCGCTGAAGTACAGCAAACATCTGTTTCCGCTTTTACTTCTGCAGATGTATTAACGTAAGAAACCACTGGAACTCCTGGATATTTTTCTTTCAATAATCTTACATCTTTACCGGTAATTGATGATGATAATGAACAGCCAGCATCCATGTCTGGTAATATAACTTTTTTTTCAGGACTCATTAGCTTTGCTGTTTCAGCCATGAAATGAACTCCTGCCATTAAAATTATATCTGCAGAAGTTTTTGATGCTTCAATTGCTAGAGCAAGTGAGTCTGCAGCAAAGTCAGCTACACCATGATAGATTTCTGGTGTTTGATAGTTGTGTGCAAGAATTACTGCATTCTTTTCTTTTTTAAGTTTGTTAATTTTGTGGATATATGGAGCATGCACTGACCATTCGATTTCAGGCATAACCTTTGAAATCTTTTGGTAAATTGGATCAGTTGCCTTTTGCACTTCTTGAGTAAATTCCATGATGTTTTTTACCAATTTGAAAGTTGCTTGTCATTCATTTATTATGAGACATATTGCGGTCGTGCTGAAATTGGTAGACAGGCACGGTTGAGGGCCGTGTGGACCTAGTCCATGAGAGTTCGAGTCTCTCCGACCGCACCAAATTGTAAATCTGATCAAATTTTTTGATAAAAATTTAGAAATGGCATAAGTTTCATTAGAACATGAGGAATATTTTTATTACAATATCTTTAATTTTTTTCATTTTTGGCAATTCCCAAGCAAATGAAAAACATTTTTTACCAAACGGTTTTTACAAATTTTTATGGACGTACAAAGACAAAGATAAATCTGAATATCTAATTGCTGACACAGTTAAATTTAATGAAGGTAAATTGGAACATTTATACATACCTTGCCATAAAGGAATTAAGGGAAATTATAGAAAAAATTTTAAATATAAATTATCAAAAAATGGAAAAAAATTTTCGGTCTCTGGCACAGTAAAACTTTGGGAAGATTTAAAAAATGCAAAGATAAATATTAAATTTGATAAAGATAAAATTGAAAATTTTGATATTACAAAAAGATCAGTAAAATCCTCTTCTCCGTATGGGGACTATGAAAAAGAAGAGGTTCAGCTTAAAATAATAAAAGTGGATAAATTCAAAGATAGTAAATTTATTTGTAGTAGTGAAATTGTAAAATTTAATAGTTTTTCACCCAAAACTGCTAAAGAAATGCTTGGGGGTTTAAAGAAATTAAAAAAACAAAAAATTTATGGTGATTTATATATTCCACAAACAAATAAAAAAAAAATTCCTTTGATTATTACCTTGCATCCATCCATGGGTTTTGTACCCAGTCATCATTTTGAATACTTTAATAATCTAGGTATAGCTATTCTTGATATTCAAACATTCAAATCCAGAGGAATTGAAAACCAATGGCACTATGAGGTATCTGAAGAAGCTGCGACTATAGATGCGTATGCTGCGCTTGATAATATAGCCAAAGACCGAAGAATTGATAAAAATAAGATAGCAGTAATGGGATTTAGCTATGGTGCAATGGCAGTAATAAATACTCATCAAAATTTTTTTATAGATATTATTAAACCAAAAAATAGGTTTATGGCGCACATCGCTTATTACCCATTATGTTATTTACACAAAAACATTAAGACAACCAAAGCACCTCTTTATATTTTAGTTGGTGAAAAAGATAGATTAACACCTTATGAGTTTTGTGAGGACTATGTTAAAAAAATTAAAGAAAATAATGGAAATGCAGTGCTCAAGGTTTTTCCAGAAGCCACTCATCGATTTGATTGGAAAGAATTAAAAAGCCCAATAACAATGAAATCTTTTAGTGAGATGAAAAAAGAATTTGTTTTAAGTAAGCTAGACTCATCATATCCAAGGTATGATATAGGGGAGGGTGTTTTTGATACAACTGAACCTAATGGATGGTCATATTTTTCTTTAAAAGATGAAAATTATAGAAAAAATTATTACGCAGAATGTTGTGATATTAAAAGCACTATAAAATATAACGATAAGGCAGCTACCGAGTCTCTTAATATTATAAAAAATATTTTTGGAGTGAAATAATTAGTTAAGATTTTATCCAATTTGGTTTTTCAATCTTAATTATAGCGTTTTTTGTATTAAAATTAGCTTTTTCATTAAAATTTTCATTTAAGTATTTAATTAAAGCAAATGGATATTGTTTATCTATTAATACTTTGCCAATTTCATTATCATTATAAAAAATAGTTTCATCTTCATTTAATTCACCTTCAACAACATTTATTGGCAATAATCTTTTTGAAAGCTTATTTTTTAATTTAATTCTAGCTGTATTTTCTTGCCCAACATAGCAACCTTTTTTAAAATCAATTCCATTTAATTCTTCATAATTACATTCAATTCCAAATAATTTATTTTGTAATTTGTTTAAATCCTTTGGAACTATTCCAAGTTTATGACTAAATGAGTGATATTCATTTATATTTGCATCATGCAAGTCTAATTTCTTTAGAGATAAATAAAGTTTTTCTAAATTAATAATTAATCTTGCTCCTAATTGTTCATTTCTTGGATCTAAAAAAATAGGATCTTCTCTATATTTTAAAGTAAACCCAGCAATATCTTTTGCTTCTTCAAAAGTTAGGAATTTTTCATGAGAAAAAGCAGCAACCACAAATTCATTACTAAGATTTAGAATTTCAACTTTTGATCTTAGTTTATAAATACTTAATTGCTTATATAATCCATCTACTTGAGATTTTTCACAATCAATTATGTAACCAGACTTGTGTCTAATTATTATAAACTCATATAAGAATTTACCTTGAGGAGACAACAAAGAAGAAAAGCAGCTATTATTTTGATTTACTTTATTAATGTCATTACTAATTAGATTTTGAAGAAACTCTTTTGTATCCTCGCCGTTTAAGTACAGAATGGCTCTGTCATCCAAAATATATACGTTTTTAATATTCATATTTGATTGATTGATGATTTTAATATAATTACTTTTTTCATAAATGTTAGATCTAATAATTAAAAACGGAAAATGTTATATTGATGGTGAATTGAAAGATGTAGATGTTGCTGTTAAAGATGGTAAAATTCATAAAATTGGTCAAATTTCAGATGACGCCAAGGAAACAGTTAATGCTCAAGGCCAAACTGTTTTACCAGGGTGTATAGATACTCAAACGCATTTTAGAGAACCAGGATCAACGGATACAGAAGATTTGCATTCTGGAAGTAGAGCTGCAATTGCTGGAGGAATTACCAGTGTATTTGAAATGCCTAACACTAATCCACCAACTTCTAATAAGAAAGAATTTCAAAGAAAATTGGACCTCGCAAAAAATAGAATGTATTGCAATTATGCATTTTATTTTGGCGCAACTGCTGACAATGCAAATGATTTAGCAAGTTTAAAAGATTTAGAAGGTTGTTGTGGAATTAAACTTTTTGCAGGGTCTTCAACTGGAAACCTTTTGGTTGCAGAGGAAGATGATATTGATAAGGTTTTTCAAAATAGTTCAAAAGTTGTTGCGGTTCACTCTGAAGATGAAGCAATTTTAAATGTTAATAAAAAATTAATCAAAGATGGTGATGTTCATTCCCATCCTGTTTGGAGAAGTGCAGAATGTGCAATATCCTCAACAAGACGAATTGTTAGAATTGCAGAAAGACATAAGAAAAAAGCACATATTCTTCATATAACAACAAAAGAAGAGATTGATTTTTTATCTCAACATAAAGGGAACATTACTTTTGAGATAACTCCACAGCATTTAACAATTTATGCGCCGGATTGTTATGACAAACTTGGAACTTATGCTCAAATGAATCCTCCCCTAAGAGATAAATCTCATTATGATAGATTGTGGTATGGAGTTAGAAATAATTTTAATGACACAATAGGCTCAGATCATGCACCTCATTTAAAAGTGAATAAAGATAAAAATTATCCTAACTCACCATCTGGTATGCCTGGAGTTCAAACCTTAATGCCAGTTATGCTTAATCATGTTAACGATGGAAAGCTTTCTCTTAATCAACTAATGAATTTAGTATGTGAAAACCCAGTTAAGATTTTTGGAATTCAAAACAAAGGTTTTATTAAAGAAGGTTATGATGCTGATTTTACAATTGTTGATATGAATAAAACAATTGAAATTAAAGATGAAAATATTGAGAGCAAATGTGGTTGGACTCCATTTAATGGATATAAATTTAAAGGAACTCCAACTTCAACTATCATTGCTGGAAAAATTAAGATGCAAGATGGTAAGATACTAGGTGACCCTGATGGAACACCTTTGAAATTTAGCTAAGCTTTACAGTAAAGCTGTTAACTAGAATAACCCCAATAACAATTAGAAATAATCCAAAAATAGCTTGCCAAGCTAAAGTTTGTTTAAAAAATATGTACCCAAGTATTGCTATTGTAAACACACCAAGTCCACTCCATGTTGCGTACACAATCGCTATTGGAAGTTTATCCATAACAAAAGTCATTAAATAGAATGAAGCAAGATAAAATATTGCTAGACAAACTGTTGGTATAACTTTTGTAAAATTTTGTGATACTGGCAATAACATTGTTCCAGCTACCTCACAAAATATTGCAATAGATAAAAAAAAATATGTTTTAATCATTATTTAGAATTTTGTTATCAATTAGGTCTTGCTTAATCTCGTCAAGGATTGCAGGATCATCAATTGTAGGAGGCACTTTATATTCAACACCATCAGCAATTTTTCTAATAGTTCCTCTTAAAATTTTACCAGATCTTGTTTTTGGTAATCTTTTAATAACAATTACAACTTTAAATGCTGCAACAGGTCCAATTTTATCTCTAACCATTTGCACACACTCTTTAGAAATCGTTTCATTATCTTTATCTACTCCAGATTTTAAAACAACAAGCCCAATAGGAAGTTGTCCTTTTAATTTATCTGCAATTCCAAGTACTGCACATTCAGCAACTGATTGATGTTCAGATAAAACTTCTTCGATAGCACCAGTTGATAGTCTATGACCTGCAACATTTATAATGTCATCTGTTCTAGACATAATCCAAATATAACCATCGTCATCAATGTGACCCGCATCATAAGTTTGGTAATAACCCTCATAATTTGACATATAGTTTTCTTTATATCTTTTATCTGCATTCCATAACGTTGGAAAAGTTCCTGGAGGCAGTGGAAGTTTAACTACGATATCACCCATTTCATTTGGTTTCGCTAAAGTTTGATCGGGTTTAATGATCTTAACATCATAACCAGGCACTGCTTTACAGGCTGAACCATATTTGGTTTCCATCATTTCAATTCCAGTACAATTAGAGCTAATCGCCCAACTAGTTTCAGTTTGCCACCAATGATCAATTACAGGAACTTTTAATAAATTTTCTGCCCATTTAATTGTGTCTGGATCTGCTCTTTCTCCTGCAAGGAATAAGCTCTCAAAATTACTTAAATCATACTTTGAAAAAAACTTACCTTCAGGGTCTTCTTTTTTAATAGCTCTAAAGGCAGTTGGAGCTGTAAAAAGAGATTTAACTTTATAGTCAGATATAATTTTCCAAAAAGCTCCAGCATCAGGAGTACCAACTGGTTTACCTTCAAATAATACTGTGGTGCAACCTTTGAATAATGGAGCATAAACAATATAAGAGTGTCCTACAATCCAACCAATATCACTTGCTGACCACCAAATATCATCGGTATTAATATTATAGATATTTTTCATAGTCCATTTTAGAGCAACTATGTGGCCACCTATATCTCTGACTATTCCTTTGGGGGTACCGGTTGTACCAGAGGTATATAGAATATATGCAAGTTCATTTGAATTCATTTCAACACAATCAGCATTTGATGCATTTGAAACAACTTCATTCCAACTAACTTCAATTGGACCATTTAATTTTACTTCATGACCTGGTCTTTGAAATAAAATCATTTTATTAATTTTATGATTGGCAAGTTTGACAGCTTCATCCACCAAAGGTTTGTATTCAACAGTTCTTCCGGGCTCAAAACCACATGAAGCTGTGACTAATAATTTTGCTTTACTGTCATCTATTCTGCTTGCAAGTTCGTTTGAAGCAAAGCCACCAAAGACCACTGAGTGTATTGCTCCAATCCTAGCACAAGCTAGCATTGCAATAACTGCTTCAGGAATCATTGGCATGTAAATAATTACCCGATCCCCTTTAGTAACTCCTTGTGCAGTTAGTGCTCCTGCAAATTTTGAAACTTTTGATCTTAGTTCTTCGTATGAGAATTGACTTTTGTTTCCTGTAATTGGACTATCATAGATAAGAGCAGTTTTTTTTCCTCTACCTTGATCAATATGGATGTCTAAAGCATTGTAACAAGTGTTGGTCACACCATCTTCAAACCATTTATAAAAGGGAGGATTAGATTTATTTAAAATTTTACTAGGTTTTTTAAACCAAAAGATATCATTAGATGCTTCTTGCCAAAATTTTTCAGGATTATTTATAGATTGTTCGTAAATTTTTTGAAATTTCTCTGACATAATTTTTGATTCGAATTCTTATTTATTGTTGGTTTTTAAATCACAAATTGTATTTAATTTTAAAAAATAAGTAAAATCAATGTAAATTAACATTAATTAACTCTTCATAAATCTAAATTTATTTGCTATTTAACCAAAATCTTTGTTCGAGGAAACTCGAACTTAGTTTATATAAACTAAATAAATAAAAACTAACTAAAGAGGGAGTTTTTTTATGAAAAAACTTAAATTGTTTGCTCTTACAGCTGTTGCCCTAATGGGTGTTACAGGTGTAGCAAACGCTGAGACCGTTATGTTAGCTCAAGATGATTTCGTAGGTATTTCATTTTGGTTAGTATCAATGGCTTGTTTAGCTGCTACTGTATTCTTTTTCTTAGAAAGAAGTTCGGTTCCAGCTGGATGGAGAGTTTCAATGACGGTTGCTGGTCTAGTAACTGGTATTGCATTCGTACACTACATGTACATGAGAGATGTATGGATCATGACTGGTGATTCACCAACTGTTTACAGATATATTGACTGGTTAATTACAGTGCCACTACTAATGTTAGAATTCTATTTTGTTCTATCAGCAGTAAACAAAGCAGATTCAGGAATTTTCTGGAGATTGATGCTTGGTACATTAGTAATGCTAGTAGGTGGATACTTAGGAGAAGCAGGATACATAAACGCTACACTTGGTTTCATTATCGGTATGGCTGGTTGGGTATACATTCTTTATGAAGTATTCTCTGGTGAAGCAGGTAAGAGAGCAGCAAAAAGTGGTAACAAAGCACTTGTAACTGCTTTTGGTGCAATGAGAATGATCGTTACTGTAGGTTGGGCTATTTACCCATTAGGTTACATTTTTGGTTACCTAACAGGTGGAGTAGATGCTAACTCACTTAACGTGATTTACAACGCAGCTGACTTTTTGAACAAGATCGCTTTTGGTCTAATCATTTGGGCAGCAGCAATGCAACAACCTGGTAGAGCTAAGTAGTTTTACTTAAAAGTTTAAATTAAGGGCAGGTACAATTTTGTACTTGCCCTTTTTTTTTGCCTGCAATAATTTAAGCTATGGAAGTTAATCTAGACAAATGGCACAAGTGTAAAGTCGATATTGAAGTTCTTAAAGAGCTTTCAAAAAAATCTGACATAAAAGGTTTACAACATATCTCTCTTTTTTTTGGTTTATTAATTTTAACTGGAAGTTTGGCGTATTTAACTTGGGGAACCTGGTGGTCGGTGTTTTGGTTTTTAGTGTATGGAAACATCTATTCATTTTCAAATCCATTGTGGCATGAGACGGGTCATAAAACTGCCTTTCAATCAAAATTTTTAAATGAAATTTTTTATTATATTTCATCTTATATGGCTAATTTTGAACCAATTAGATGGAGATACACTCATTTTGTTCATCATGGCAATACTTATTCAACTGAAAATCCTTTTGATCATGAAATTGAATATGGAAACAATTTAAAAGAAACTCCAAAAGGATTAATTATAAATATAATTCCGTTTTTAGATTTAATATTTTTTAAAAAACATATTTCATATGAAATTATTCAACATGCATTTGGAGTTAAAACAAAAGTAATGGAAGACTGTATTCCTGAAAAAGCACAAGCAAAAGTAATTTTTAGTTCAAGAATTTATGTTGCAATTTGGTTGTTAATTATTTTATGGTCAATACTAGCGTCATCTTGGCTACCGATGCTTTATTTTTTATTGCCACAATTTTATGGAAAAACTTTACACAAACTTGTTGCATTTACTCAACATGCTGGACTTGCAAGAAATGTTAAAGATCACAGATTTTCATCAAGAGAAATGTATCTAAATCCAATATTAAGCTTTTTATATTGGAAAATGGAATTCCATTTGACACATCATATGTTTCCAACAGTCCCGTCATATAACTTAGATAAACTTCACCACCATATAAAAGATCAATTGCCTAAACCAAATAATGGACTGATAGACGCATACAAAGAAATAATTCCAGCATTGATTAAACAGAAAGAAGATGCGAGTTATTTTATAAGAAAAGATATACCTCAATTACAAAATGTCTGAAAATAGACTTGGTATGATTTTACTCACTTGTTCTATCTAAATAAAAACCTATATATAGCCCATGGCAAAAATTACATATAATACTCACGACAGCAAAACACACACAATCGATGTTCAAAATGGATTAACAGTAATGGAGGGTGCAGTTCAAAATGATATTCCAGGAATTGATGCTGATTGTGGAGGTGGAATGGCGTGTGCAACATGTCATGTATATGTAAATGAAGAGTGGAAAGATAAACTTCCAGCCAAAGAAGATGGTGAAGAAGATATGTTGGATATGGCTTTTGAGCCAAAACAAAATAGCAGATTAAGCTGTCAGCTAATTGTTTCAGATGAATTAGATGGTCTAGTTGTAAACATTCCATCAAAACAAGGTTAGATGAATAAAACAGATGTATTGATAATTGGAGCAGGACCAACAGGTTTATTTTGTGCTCATCAATTAGGGATCATTGGATTAAGTTGTGAGATAGTTGATAATCTTGATAAAGCTGGTGGCCAATGTATTGAACTTTATCCAGATAAACCAATTTATGATATTCCAGCTGTACCTGAATGTACTGGAGAAGAATTAACCAACAATCTTTTAAAACAAATAAAACCTTTTAATGTAAAAACTCATTTAAATGAAAGAGTGGAAGAGCTTAAAAAAATTGAAAATCGATGGCGTGTTAAAACAAGTGGCAATCAAGAGTTTGATGTAGCAAGCATTGTTATTGCGGGTGGTGTTGGGTCATTTGAGCCTAGAAAATTTCCTTTAAAAGAATGTGAAAAATTTGAGGGTAGTTCATTATTTTATTCAATTAAAGATAAGACAGTCTTTAAAGACAAAACAATTTCCATATTTGGTGGTGGAGACTCAGCACTTGATTGGGCAATAGAGCTTTCTAATACATCTAGGGTAAATCTAATTCATAGAAGAGATGGTTTTAGTGGAGCAGAATCTAGTGTTCAAAAAGTTAAAGAATTAAATGATCAAGGAAAACTTAACCTATATACAAAATATCAAATAGACTCAGTTTCAGGAGATAAAAATATTGATCTAGTTAAAATTAAACACGACGACGGAGAAGTAAAAGAATTAAAAACAGATTATGTGCTTGGTTTTTTTGGATTAATTATGCAACTTGGTCCTATCTTAAATTGGGGGTTAAACATTGATAAAAAAACAATTACAGTTAACACAGAAAATTTTGAAACAAATATAGATGGTATATTTGCAATTGGTGATATCTGCTCATACCCCGGAAAACTTAAATTAATTCTTTCAGGTTTTCATGAGGGCGCATTAGCTGCAAGAGGATGTTTTAAGTATGCAAAACCTGATGAAAAATTAAGATTTGAATTTACAACCACATCAAAAGCTGCTCAAGAAAGATTAGGTGTTAAGAAGTGATAGAGCTTTTTACGGCTGATACTCCAAATGGTAAAAAAATTTCTATCATGCTTGAGGAGATTGGTTATGATTACAAAGTAACCAAAGTAGATATAAGTAAAGACGAACAATTTAAACCAGAATTTATAAAGTTAAGTCCTTTTAGTAAAATCCCTGTAATTACTGACCATGATAATAAAGAAAGCATTTTTGAGTCTGGGGCAATTCTTATGTACCTAGGGGAAAAAAGTGGAAAGTTTTACGAACTACAAGATAGATTAAAAATAAATCAATGGTTGATGGCACAAATGGGAACTATTGGACCAATGATAGGACAGCATCATCAATTTCATCATTATAATCCTGGCAAAAGTGAATTTGGTGAAGAGAGATATTTTAAAATTGCAAAGAGAATATATCAGGAATTAGACAATAGATTGAAAGACACAAAATTCCTAGCAGGAGACAAATATACAATTGCTGATATTGCTACTTTCCCTTGGTTTGCAAGACATGAATGGCACGACATTGGATTAAAAAATTACAAGAATTTATCTAAATGGTATTTAGAAATATCAAACCGTGATGCAGTTATAAAGGGCTATGATCTTTACAATAATGGCTCACAAATTCCAAAGCTCTAATTATAAATAACCATCTTTTTAATTAATTTTTATTAATTTTCTTTAATTTGAGTTTTATTCTAAGATCACTTTATGAATATAAAAATTTCATCTTTAAATTATTGCCCAGTAAAATCTTTATCATTTCAAAAAATTAATAAATGTAAAATTAAAAAAAACATTGGAATTGAGGGAGATAGAAATTTTGCATTTTCTAAAAACCTTAATTTAGATGAGGTAAAATTATTTGAAAAAAATCCCAATGAAAGAAAAGATAAGTGGAATAAAATTTTAACTCTTAAAAATTCACCAGTTTTAAATAAATATAATTTTATATTTGAAGATAATGAGTTAACATTATTCCTTAAAGATAAAAAAGTACTTACCATTGACGTAAATCAGCTTACTGAGCGTCAAAAGTTATCTGATAAAATTGCAGAACTGGAAAAATCTTTAAAACAACCTTTAGTTTTAATGAGAAATGAAAACTTTCCTTTTTTTGACACATCTATTTCAAAAAAAATTAATTTTACTAACTCGATCTCTCTTTTAAACATCCAAAGTATCAAAGATTTTGAAAAAAAAATTAATCAAGAGGTAGAACAACAAATATTTAGAGGCAATATTTATATCGATGGAGTTAAACCTTGGGAGGAAAGAGAATGGTTAAGTAAGGTAATAAGAATTAACAATGTTCATTTTAAAGTTGAAAAAAATATTCCAAGATGTGTTGCAATCAATCTTAAACCTCAAACAGAGGATAATTCTTTTGATTTACTTCAGCTATTGAAAAAAACTTACAATCATTTTGATATGGGTGTATTTTTAACAGCTTTAGATGATGGTGAAATCAGTACTGGAGATTTAATTAATTTTGATTAATTATAAATTTAGTCATCTGCATGAACTTTTTCATTTTTTTCATGCTTTTCTTGTGCGGCAATAGTGTATTTTGCAACAGGTCTTGCTATTAACCTTTTTAATCCGATTGGTTCTGCGGTATCTAAGCAGTAACCATAAATATCTTCTCTGATTCTAGCCAAAGCTTTATCAATTTCAGATATTAACTTGATTTGTCTATTAATAGCTTTCATCTCTACATTTTTATCAGTGTATGAGCTTGCTTGATCCACAACATCAGCAGAAATACTATTATCGTCCATACTTCCAAAGTAAAGCGCCTCATTATTGGCTTTAACTAAATCTTTTTTCCATTCCGTTAATCTCATTCTGAAAAACACCTTATGTTTTTCGCACATATATTTTTCAGTATCTTTTGGCACGTAAGTTTTCGAAATTTTTATTGGAGCCTTAGCTGCAACTTTAGGTTTGGCCGCAACTTTTGTTTTTGGTTTAACAGCTTTTGATTTAGGCTTAGAAACTTTTTTTATAGTTTTAGTAGTCTTTGGCATTGTTTAAATTTGAATTTCCGCAGTATATTTAGCAAATTAGAGGTGTCAAGCAAGCTGAATTGTTATAAATATTTATAAATGACCAATAACAACAGAAATATAAATAATATTTTTTATATTTTCGTTATATCGCATCTAATATTTTGGACCTTGGTTCCATCTATAACTAATCACAATTTACCACTGGATACTATAGAAGCATTAGCTTGGGGAAGTAATTTAGATTGGGGATTTAACAAACATCCACCAATGAGTGCCTTTTTTCCAGAAGTTTTTTATCAAATTTTTGGCTCTCAAGATTGGGCTTATTATTTGCTTAGTCAAATTTTTGTACTTATTTCTTTTTATTATGTATTTAAATTTTCTAAAGAAATTTTTAACAATAATTTATTAGGTTTAATTTCAGTTTTACTTATTGAAGCTATCTATTTCTATAATTTTACAACTCCTGAATTTAATGTGAATGTTTGTCAACTCCCATTTTGGTCAGCCACAGTTTATTATTCATGGAAAATTTATAATAACAAAGAGGTAAAATTTTCTGATTGTTTTTTAGTTGGATTATTTGCAGCCTTTGGTTTTTTATCCAAATATCTATTTGTTTATCTTCTAGCTTCAATAGATCTATTATTCATGTATTTAATTTTTATAAAGAAAGATAGAAAATTTGATTTTAAATATTTAATAACACTAGAAGTATTTTTGATAATTTTAGTTCCTCATTTTATCTGGCTTAATAACAATGAATTTATTACAATAACATATGGACTTGCAAGAACAGGATTAGAGCAATCTAGTGTATTTGACTATATTAAATTTCCATTTATTTTTTTGACAAAACAAATCGGATTACTAATTCCATTTTTAGTTTTGGTTTGGTTGTTAGTAAAAAAAATAAAATTTAAATTTAAATTTAAAGATAAGAAGCTACTTTTTTTATTATTTATTAATATTCTTCCCATCATATTAATGTTTTTAACTTCAGTAGTTATTGGTTCTAAAATTAGAACAATGTGGATGACACCGTTTTATTTATTTTTTGGAACTTTATTTGTTTATTTATTTCAAGCTCAAATAAACTTCAAAAAGCTAAAACCATTCATGGTTGGATTTATTTTTCTATTCTTTTTATCTCCAATATTTTATGCATATGTCTCATTATCAAAAGAAGATAAAAGGACTGATTATCCTGGCAAAGGAATTGCCTTAAAAACACAGTATGCTTGGGATCAGCAGTTTAATACTAGGATAAACGTAGTTTATGGAAACGAATGGAATGCTGGCAATTTATCATATCATCTTCAATCAAGACCTGTTTGGGAAGGAATTATTGTAAGAGAAAAACTTGATCAATTGAAAGACTATATGTGTCTTGATAATGTTTGTGTTGGCTCAAGATAAATATGAAAAAGTATATAATTCTAATCCCAATTTATAATGATAGAGAAAGTTTAACTAAGTTAATTGAAGATATTAACTCAGAAGTTAAAAGTCTTAATGCTGAGATATCAGTTATTATTATTAACGATGCATCTTCTCAACAGATAATCGATAAGTATCAAAATACTGAAAATATTAATTCAATTGAAATTATAAATATGAAAGAAAACAGAGGTCATGCAAGATGTATTGCTTCAGGACTTAAATATGTTTTTGAAAAAAAAGAATTTGATTATGTAATACCCATGGATGGAGATGGTGAAGATAGACCTGAAGAAATAAAAAATTTTATACAAATTGCAAATCAAACAGAAGACAAAAGTATAATTGGTGAAAGAGTAAAAAGATCTGAAAGTTTAATATTTAAAGTTTGTTATCAGGCACATAAAATTTTAACTTTAGTTTTTACCAATCAATCTATTAAATTTGGCAACTTTACTTGTTTGTCAAAATCAACAGTTGAAAAAATGATTAATGAAAAAGCAACTTGGAATAGTTTTTCAGGTTCATTAAAAAAAGTAGAAAAAGACCTATTATCAATACCTTCAATTAGAGGAACTAGATATTTTGGACCATCAAAGATGAGTTTTTTTAATTTACTAAAACATTCTTTATCAATAATTAGTGTTTTTAGAAAAACTGTCTTAATACGTTCAGCATTATTTATAGTTTTTTATATTCTCTTGATTAAAAATAATGCCTCAATAATTACATCATTGCCTTTAGTTTTATTATTAATAATGATTTATTCAATTTCTACTCTAGCGCTAAGAGAAAATATGAATGAATTTGACAATTCATTGAAAAACATAAATGATATTGATAAAATTAAATAGTCATGAAAAACTTTTTTAGAAAAGTAGCTTTTGGCTTAAAACCAGAAGAGAAAGCTCCGTCAGATCCATTAACATGGGCTCAAAAACAAGTTGAGACCGTTCCAGAATTAAATTGGAAAGGTAAATATATTTTATCTGAAAAAGAAATGAGAAAACATTGGATCAAGCAAAGAGTGGAAGAAAATACAACTCTTAGAAAAAAATTTAAAAATGATCCACAAGGTTTAAGAAGAGCTGAAAAACAATTAAGAAATGATACAGGGGCAAAATTCTGGCCTAACAATGAAATTTGCATTAGACACGCAGAAGCAGTCAGAAGCAATACCCCTGTGCTTGCTAAACTTTGGTATTTCTGGACAAATCATTTCACAATAAGTGATACCCAATCTTTGCCTCAATTTTCTACTGGGGCTTATCATCGAGAATTTATAAGAGCGAATATGGATAAAACATTTGAAACAATGGCTATAGATGCAACTATTGCGTGGCCAATGATGATGCATTTGGATAATAAAGACAATGTAGGCCCTAAATCTATAAGTGGAAAAGAAGATTGGCGAAAGAAAGAAAATGAACCTGCAACAATAAATGAAAATCACGCAAGAGAATTACTAGAACTTCACACTGTTTCACCCAAAGCGGGCTATACTCAAGAGGATATCATAGAGTTAGCAAAAATAATGACAGGATGGAGGCCCAAATTTACAAAAAAAAAAGATCATGGTCATGATGTAAGATTTGAGAGTAAGAGACATGAACCAGGCAAAAAAACTGTTTTTGGTAAAGAGTATAAAGCAGGAAAAAAAGGTTTAAAAATGGTTATCAAAGATTTGGTAAATCACCCCTCTTGTAGAGAATTTATAGCAACAAAGCTTTGTAGATATCTAATCACTGACAAACCAACAAAAGAAATGATTACTCCAATTATTAAAGCGTGGGAAAAATCAGATGGACATCTCCCAGAAGTCCATAAGGCTGCTATTAAAGTTGCGTTTGAATATAATGATAAATATCAAAAATTTCAAAATCCTGAAAATTGGTGGCTACAAACAATTAATATGTCAGGTGCCACATATGCTTATCCTATACCAGAAAAGAAGATGGATAAGTTTGAATTAGGTTCTTTAACTATTCAAGAGTTGAGAGAGCCTGATCGGTTGTTAGAAGATATAGGATGTCATCCTTATAGATCCAAACAGCCTAATGGATATTCAGATTTATCAACTGATTGGCTGTCTACTGAATTAATAATAAGAAGATTAATGTATGCTAAAAAGGCTTTTCGAACTTATAAAACAATTGACCAGCTTGATCTCAAAATTCATGAAAAAATTATTCAAACAAATTTTGATAATCCAGATAAAATTTTAAAGATAGTTTCTAAAGCTAAGAGCAATGAAGAGAAACATGTGATTTTGTTTAATCTACCAGAGGCATTAAGAGCATGAAGATATCAAGAAGAGATTTTTTAAAAGGTTCAGCTACAACTTTATTTTTAGCAGGATTTAATCTCCCATCATTAGCTTTATCATCTAAAAAAAAGAACTTAGTGGTAATTATGTTACGTGGTGGTATGGATGGTCTTTGTGCGGTACCTGTAATTGGAGACAAAAATTTTGAAAAAAAACGAAAAAAAATCTTAATTGAAAATACAATTAAACTTAATTCTGATTTTGCATTACATCCAAGATTGATAGGATTTAATAAATGTTGGAATGATAATACAGGATCAATAGTTCATGCAACAAGCATTCCTTACACACAAAGATCTCACTTTGAAGGTCAAAATCTAATGGAGTCTGGAGGAAGAGTTGCTTATCAAGAAAAAACAGGGTGGGTTGGAAGAGCAATGAAGTTAGCAAAACTCCAAGGTGATGGATTAGCACTATCATTACCAATGCCATTATTGCTTAGAGGTGTTCCAAAAAATAACAACTATTTTCCAACAAACGGAAAGCTTCCACAAAATGATACTCTTGATCTTTTAAGATCAGTTTATGCCGAAAGCTCAGAGGACGAACTTATAGAAATGATGGACTTCATTAAAAAAAGAAAAAATGAACAAATGATTAGTGGTTCCTTTCGTCGTGGAAAAAGAGAAAATAAAAATCTTGCAAGACAAGCAGCTACATATTTGAGAAAATCAGATGGTCCAAGAGTTGCTGTGTTTGAAGTTAATGGCTTTGATACCCATGCAGCCCAAGGGGGAATAGATGGTTCTCACACAGAATGTTTAGTTGAAATGGATGAAATTATTAATAATCTGAAGGATAATCTTCAGGAAGCTTACAAGGATACAATCATTTTAACCGTTACAGAGTTTGGAAGAACTATTAAACAAAACGGTGGAAATGGAACTGAACATGGTTATGGAACTGCAATATTTATGGCAGGTGGTTTATTAAAGAAAAGCCAAGTTCACACTGATTGGCCAGGGTTAAAAAGAAAAGAATTGTATCAAGGAAGAGATCTTAACGCTACGATTGATGCTAGATCCGTTTATGCATCAGCAATGTCCACTGTTTTTGATCTAGATTTTAAACGTATTCAAAAAGATGTTTTCTTTGGAGACAAATTAGAAAACTTATCTGACAAACTATTTAAAGCTTAATGAAAAAATTAATTTTAATTATTGGTTTTATATTAATATTTTCAACTTCAGCTTTTGCAAATAAAAATAAAAATACTTGGGATTATCCACTTAGAGATTATGAAGGTTGGGTAGTTAAAGGATCAGAAAATCACTACAAGTTTAAATCAAATCTAAGACAAGATAAAAATGTTTTAAAAGAATTTAAAAATAATAAAAACACTGGAATTATTAGTTACCTACTGTTTGAAAATGATCAAATAGTAATTGATGAATCTGACATACCATATTCTGTTCAAGGGGATAAAATCATTGATGGCATGTTGCCATCACACTCAATGGGCAAAAGTTTAGTTTCTTATGTAACAGGGCATGCCATTTGTGAGGGTTATATTGACAACATAAATGTAAAATTAAATGATTGGCCTTTAATTAAAAATACCCTTTACGAAGACTCTATATTACTCGATCTTTTAAATATGAAAGGCGGAGATCAAAAATGGGTTGGTGAAAGAAGAAATGTTGGATCTGACAATAGAATCAAAGGTGAAAAAAAAGAAGAAAATGTAAATGTCATTGGTCTTGTAAAGGTAATGAATAAATATTTAAGAGGTACAGAAAAAAGTAAATTAATTTATAATTATAGTGCTCTGACTACTAATGTGATTATGAATTACGTGAAATTCAAAGCTGGAGAGGATTGGGATAAATTATTACATAAAGTATTTAATGAACATGTTGGAGTTAAAAACAAAGTTCAATTTCAAAAATCTAGAAAATATTTAAAATACGAAGACTTTGTTTCTGCAAGATATTCATTTTATGCAAATAGATATGATTATTTAAGAATTGCTAAAACTATGATGGATGATTGGCACAATGATACTTGTGCTGGAAAATATTTAAAAACTATTTATGAAAATAGAGTTCAAAAAAAAGATAAGACAAAAAAAGCAACTGATGTGGGTCTTTATACAAAATCTTACGGCGGCCAAATCCATTTTGATATTTTTGGAATTGATAAAAAAAGAAAAATTTTAGGATTGAGCGGATTTGCAGGTCAGCAAATATTAATTGATTTAGATAATAAAAGAATAATAGTAGTTAGTTCATTATATAGAAACTACAATTGGAAAAAAATAGTTCATTCAGTAATTAAAGGTTAATTGAAAAAAATTTTAATCACTCTTCTATCCCTTCTTTTGCTTCCATCACTTTCTTACGCTGGAAAATGGCACACAAATATGAAAAAACAAGAGAAGAAAGATTTTGGACGTTATGTTTTGAAAGCTCAGTCAAAAAATAAAATGGTTTTCAACACCAGAAATGCTCCAAATAAAAATGGTCTTTACAAATTTTTTGATAAATTTGAAGATCATATGGGTGTTGCAGAGCAAGGAATTGAATTTAATTTAAAGTATTCAAACAAGGGACACAAACATGATTGGAATAGATGGGGTAAACCAGGTCATGCTCAGAGATTTCAAATTATGGAACCTTACAAACATACTACAAAAAAAGGTAAAACTAAGTGGTATAGAGTAGGCTACTTTGTTCCAAAAGACATAAGAACAGATGAGCATACTATTTCTTTGTTTGATTTTAAAAAACTTTATGGCAAAGGTGAACGGACACATGATGCCTCATTAAATATAGTAAAAAATAATTTTACTTGGTCTTTCAATTCACCAAATTATGGCTCTAAAAAAAATGAAACTGGAGGAGAATATTATTATTTTGATAGTTATACTGTAGTCCTTGATCCTGATTTCTCTTCACTAAAAGGTAAGTGGGTTAATATTTTAATAAATGCGAAATGGGCCAAAAAAGGTTTTTTGCATTTTTGGATAGATGGCAAGTTAAGAACAAGTTATTTTGGTGATACAATGGTAGGTGCATCAAGTGCAAGATTTAAGTTTGGTCCTTATAGACATCATATGGATGAAGCTACCGATGCTGGATTAAAAATACCTGATACAGTTATTCGATACTCAAATGTGGGCAAAGCAGATAGTTGTGATGATTTATGGAGTGGGTGTTCCGACATAATAAGTCAACTGTCTGATAAATCTCAAGTACATGGTGCAAAAAATGTTGCTTTATGTGGAGGAGTGCCAGGAAAATCATTTTGTAAGGATTTAAATTATTCACAAAATCAAAGACCTTTTTAATTTTTTCCTTAATCAAAAATTAATTAATTTTCTACACGTAAAAATTGAATATTAATTTCATTAATCAGGTATTTAACTAATAATTAGCTATTTCTATGAAGGATAATAAGTAGTAGGATTTTTCTTATGAATGGTTTCTTAGCCAGGCCCAGTTAAATTTAAAACTGTATCATTAGTAATAAAAATTTTAATTGTTTTAACTTTTATAATTTTTTCTTCATCCAATTTAGAAGCTGCAAAAAAAAAAGATAAAGATTGCATTTATTGCCTAAAATATGAAAAGCTAAGTGAATGGCCTGAGAGCGAAAGACCAGAAGCATTTATCTATGAAAAAATAGATTACCCAAAAAAAATGTTTCATAAAAATCACAAAACAAGCAAACAAAAGCAGGGTGCGGCAGGAAAAAAAGTTTATGCAAGATTTGTTAAAGGAAAAGGACAATTGAATAAATATCAACATCATATGATAAGAGACATGGCTTACTTTGAGGCTTTATTTAATGAAATGTTAAATGATAAAAATGCAAAAGTTGAGACTTTAGAGGGATTAAAAAAGGGAAGAGAAGCTATGAGAATGAGTTTAAACATTTCTCCTAAAGCTAAATCATCTGAAGCAATTTTGAAATTTTGGGCTACAGGTAAGATGCTTCATGCAGCATATAAAAAAAATAAAAAGAAAAAGAAAAAAAAAGCAAAAGAGTTAACACCTGAAATAGCTGAGCGAGCAGCAGTCCTAGCTAGTTTAAAAAAACAAATTGCAACAGCAAAAGTTAATGCTCAAAGAGCAGCAACTATTAAAGCACAAGAAAAAATTGAGGAAGTTAAATAATGATTAAAAAAATTATCATAAAGAATTTAATTATATCTTTACTATTTTTTAATATGGTTGTGAGAGCAAATGACATTACTTCTATGTCAGGAATTTCTGAAGCAGCAGGAAGTTCAGCTCAAGCAGCAGCTGATCAATTAGCTTCTGATGCAGGAAAAGTTGCTGAAAATATAGCAGGCGCTACAGAAGCGTTAGGGGAGGCTAAAAGTGATATTGGTAAAGCTTTAGATGTTTCAATAGCGCAAGCTGAAAGTGCAATGTCATTTGCAACAGAAAGTCTAGCTAAAGGGGATATTACTTCTGCAGTTCAAGCAATGTCATTGGTTGAGGGTGTAACTGATATGGCTTTAGGGGCTATTCCTGATCCAACAGCTTTAGATATGACAGGAGTAGATTTTGCAAAAGATTTTTCCCCAGCAGAAATGGCAGCATTATCAAGTATAGCAGGACAAATGGGAGCTGGAAAAGTTGTAGCTATGCAAAAAATGGCAGGACAAATGAATGCGCTAGGTGCCGCAGGATTTGATGCAAAAGGTATGATGGGATCTCTTGATGCCCAAGGTATCGGAATGGGAGCTGCGATGGATGGACTTGCTAATGCCGGAATGGTTGACATGGAAGCAGTTACTGGGTCGGCAAATTTTGATATGGCAAATTTTGATGCAGGAAATTTTGCATCCATGAATGTTGCAGAAATGGGAATGAAACCTGCAATGATGGCTGGAGCACTAGAAGCCTTACCTGTTGGAGCAGCAACAGCAGCGCTTGAAACTTTGGCTGCTAATCCAGAAGCTATGGGACAAATGGGCAAGACTATGACTGGTGCTATAGTTGCAACTATGAGTGCAAAAGGCATGGGTGAAGATATGATGAAAAGTATGGAAGGTAACATTGGCATGCAAGGAATGGCAAATATGGCTGATGGTATGAAAGGTATTGAAGGAATGAAAGAAATTGGAAAAGCTATGGCTGACATGGGTATGGAAGGTATGGCTAAATCATTATCAACTGCTTTTGCAAATCCAGAAGTAGGCATTGCGGGTGCAATGTCAGGAACAGTAGGAATGATAAGTCAAGCCATATCAGGAAAAGCTCCCACAGAAAAAACTGCACTTCAAAAAGGAACAGAAATGAAGGGCTCTTTTGCAAATAGTATGGCAGAAGCAGGACCAAAAGCTCTAGACATGCCAGAAAATATTAGCGAGTCAGGTATGATGATGGGAGCAATGGTTATGGCAAAACCATCATTGGCAGGAGGGTTACCTGGTGCAATGGCGCCACCAAAAGGTATGACAGCAATGGGTATGACTGCAGCAGGAGTAATTGGTGTTGAAGCTGGTGCGGGTATGACAGGTATGGCTGGAGTTATGGGTGCAGCTATGAATCCAACAGAAATGGGAAAAACTATGTCGGGAATGACCGGAATGGATGCAGGAGCAATGAATGAATTAGGAATGGCTCAAATGGCAGCACAGACAGGTTTAACCCCAGGAATGGTAGCGAGTATGGGCGCAGCTGGAATGGCAGGAATGGATATTACATCAGTTATGTCAACTAATGTTGCAGGATTAGGAAGTCAAGCAATACAAGGAATGGCAGAAATGGCTGCAGGAGGAACTATGGGTGCTGGGATGATGGGTGACATGATGGAAGTAGGTTTAGTTAATCAAGGTACAATGGCTGCAATGGGCGCAAATGGAATGAAAGGTTTGAGTGGAGCCATGGGTATGGAAGGTGGCGATATGGGATTAGCAGCAATGAGTGGAGGAATGGTTGGAATGGGTGCAATGGATTTAAATGCTCAAATGAATCCAGAAATGGCAGCTAGTATGGGTTTAGCTGGAGGACCACAAGGAGCTAAACTTGGAGATTTAATGGGAGATCCAAAAGGAATGGATGGTGCCATGATGAAAGGTGGAATGAATTTAGGGCAAGTTTCTGCTGCAATGGGAACAGGTATTGATCCTGGAAAAGCAATGGGATCAGTTGCAGGTGCTGCTATGGCAGCCAATGAGGCAGGATCAGGATTAGCAGGTGCAGCAATGGGAGCAGCAATGTCAGCTCAAGGAGCCGCAGCTTCAGCTATGGGTTCTCATGCAATGGGAGCAGCAATGGGAGTCGGTGGTATGGGTAAAGGTGCTATGGGCGAAGCCATGGGTGGAGCTATGAAAGAAAGTATGGGCGGTGCCATGGGTGGAGCTATGGCAGGTGCTATGGCAGGTGGACCTGCAGGACCAGGAATGGGTGATGCTATGGGTGACATGGGTAATCCGGGTGGAGCCATGGGAGATCCAGGAGGAGCTTTAGGTGGAGCCATGGGAGATCCAGGTGCTGCCATGGGTGGAGCTATGGGAAATATTGGTGGAGCAGTTGAAGGTGCAATGGGTGGAGAAGGTGCCCCTGGTGGACCAGGTGGACCAGGCGGACCAGGCGGACCAGGAGATCCAGGTGCCCCTGGTGGACCAGGCGGACCAGGAGATCCAGGTGGACCAGGCGATCCAAAATAAAAAACTAATATTATAAAATGAAAAATAAGATTATTTTTTTTAATATCTTAATTTTTTTAATTTTTTCATTAAAATTTTCTTATTCTGATTCAAGATTTGGTGAATTAACAGAAATGCGTGATGAAAGAATGAGAGGAAAAGACGGTCAGTGGGTAAGACCTCATCCAGGACCTTTTGTATGGAATAAAATTGAAAGGAAACAAGGAAGTTATTCCTGGGATGAAGCTGATGCACAAGTTGTTTATGCTCAAGAACATAATCAAACAATCATAGCAACTATTTGGCCGTACTCTAATTGGGAACAAAAATCTTGTAAAAGAAAAAAAGCAAGAAGTCCTTTTGGTAAACATTTTTCAAAGTATTTGAGCAAACCTTGTTCAATGGATAATTATAAAACTTTTCTTTTAGCATTAGTAGATCGTTATGATGGAGATGGTAATAATGATATGCAAGGATTAACTAAGCCAATTATATATTGGGAGATAATGAATGAACCAGAATTTAAAATGTTTTTTAAAGGAAAGAAAGATGAGTTCGTAGAAATTTTTAATTTTTCTTCAAAAATTATTAAGGAAAAACAAAAAGACTCTATAATTGTTATGGCAGGTGCTGCTGGAATGTTTCCAGAAAATAAAAAGTTTTGGAAATATGCTTTACCAAAAATAAAAGATAATTTTGATATTGCTAATATTCATCACATAAGCACTCCTGATGGAAAATGTGATAAAGAGCTTTGGGTTGATGAATTTGCCTCTCTTCTAAAGACAGTAAATATTAATAAACCTATTTGGGTTACAGAAGCTATGACCTGCGGTCCCCCAGTAAAAGCTTGGATAAATGCATTTTTAAACGGAGCGGATGTTATTGTTGATGTTGGTGTAAATGCCCCAGGAAAAAAAATGAGCAAAAAAAGCAGAAAAAAATTAAATGAATTTATTACTGATTATGATAGTTTCACGGCAATTAAATTACTTTCAAAAGATCAGGTAGAGTTTTCATATAAAGATGGTTCTACTAAAATCTTACAATTTTAGATCATATACTTTTATGAAAAAAACACTTCAAATTTTTTGTATTGTATTTTTGTTTAGTTTTAATGCTTACTCTGATGAAAAAGTTTTTAATGAAAATGTTATATTTAAGCCTTTTAAATGTGAGCAAATAAAATCAGAATTTATTAGAACCAAGCCTAAAAATGAATGTTTAATAATACAAAAATTAGAAAATTCTTATGAAGTTAAGCATCAGAAATATTCAAATAATACGTGGAATACACCTCAGTTAATTAAATATATTAACAATAAGGAGGGAGAGAAAATTATTGCTCATACCTGGAATAATGTAGTTGAATGGGGAAAAGAGTCGGATAAGCAACCTTTTTCTCACCTTGTAAACATTAGTTTGGATAGTCTAGATAATTTATTCAATAAAAAAAACATAAAATTAAAATCTAACCACATATCATTACCTTTAACTGCAAGAAGAATGAATGTTTTGGATGTTGATAGTGATGGTAATAAAGAATTAATTTATTTAAGTAATCGTGAAGATGGTAGAAATAGAAATAGTAGTTGGAAAGATGTAAATTATATTTTTGATTTAAATAACAATGATTTAAAAAGTTTTGGATCACCTCATTTTTCTCATGATTTAATGTATTATGATTTTAATAAAGATGGTCATTATGAAATTATAGATTATTTTTATGGCGATCGAAAACCCGGAGCTATTGAAGTTTGTGATATAAAAACTAATAAATGTCGTACAGCTAAAAAAGCAAAAAATTTTATAGACATTGGTTTTAATCATATTTTGCCATCAAAAAAGGGAGCAATTATTTTTGGGAGTTGTCCAGGTTTAGGAGACACAACTTTTTGTTGGGCCAAAGTTAATAGCAAGAAAAACAAATTAAAATTTGAAAAACTTGATAGTTATCAATTTAAAGAAAAACCAACTGATAAAGCAAACTTTCTGCTATGGACAGGAGATATTAATCCTAAACCAGGTTATTGGGAAGTTGGATCAGATAAAAAAGTTTTTAAAATGGCTGATAGGGCATGGATATCTACTGCAATAGATTTTAATAAAGATGGTAAAACTGATAGTGTAGGTATTACAAAGGATGTTATTTGTAAGCGTAAAGATAATTCAAAACCTTTCGATCGTGGAAAAGACTGTAAGACAGAAGAAACTTTGTACATTTTTAAAAACAGTAATGACAAGTCATTTGAAAAATATCAGACCATACCAACTTCTCTTAATGGTTCATTTAGAATTGAAACTGCAGATATAAACAAAGATGGCACAGAAGATCTATATGGATTTAGAGAAGACTGGTTTAATCCTTGGATAGATTGTAAAAAACAAGTTAGTGCAATGTATCTTAATCAAAACAATAAATCCTTTAAGCAAATATCAAAATCATTTAATCAAGAAAATTTTGGATTATATGGCTGTGAAAGAGCTTCTAATTTCTTTAAAAATAATAACAATTATTATAGATTATTTATCACGTTACCATCTACAGACTCAAAGTTTGCTTATTTGGGAATTGAAAAGTACTAATAATTTAAAGGGAAATAAATCAAGCCCTAATCGTTGGTAGACAATAGAAGTCAGCTGTATCTATTTTAGAAGAATACTCTCTTTTCATGTTCCATTTCTTTTGAACACCAGCACTTGCAACACTTAAAGTTGATCTTCCATATCGGTGATTAGTGCTATCAATAGATCTCATTAAACTGCTTATTTTCTCATCTTTTTCAGATGAAAATAAATTTGTTTTTTCGTTAGCATTAGAAAGTCCAGTAAGCATTACTCCTGCTTTTTGATATTGGTAACCATTTTTAAATATACTCTCAAGTATGGTAACTGCAGTTTTAACTACTTCGATACTATTGTTTGTTGCAATTGGAAAATCAATTGTTTTTGCATTTGAATAGTAGCCATAGTTTCTTTGAAAGGGACTAGTTCTAACAAATACTGTGATTGCTTTTGCAACTAACGACTCTGATCTAATTTTCTCAGATGCATTTAAACAATAATTTGCAACTGCTTCTTTTAATTCTTGAAATCTTTCAACTCTTTTCCCAAATGATCTTGAGACAACACAACTTTTTCTTTTTGTGGTAGTTGTCTCCAAATTAATACAAGGAATTCCTTTAAGTTCCATTGCAGTTCTTGAGCCTAAAACATTAGAAGATTTTTTGATCCAGCTGTTAGATTTATTCTTAAGTTGCTTTGCATTATAAACTCCATTTTTATTATAAAATTTTGTTAATTGTTTACCAACACCCCACACATCATTAATTTCAATTTTTTCAAGCACAGGATCTAAGTTATCAATTCCAATTAAGCTAGTAACTCCTGATTGCTTTTTCTTTGCAATTTGATTTGCAATTTTACTTAGCGTTTTTGTTTTAGCAATTCCAATACTAGTTGGAATACCAGTCCATTGTAAAACTGTTTCTCTAATTTCCTTTCCAATTTTTTCCACATCTTGATCTGGAAAATTTGATAAATCTAAGAATGCCTCATCAATAGAATAAATTTCCATATCTGAATTAAATCTTTTAAGAGTTCGCATTACTCTTCTAGATAAATCTCCATACAAAGAATAATTAGACGAGAAAACTTCAACTTTATTTTTAATGATAATATCTTTTGCTTTAAAATAAGGTTCACCCATTTTAATACCTAAAGCTTTTGCTTCATTAGATCTTGAAATAATACAGCCATCATTATTGGATAAAACCACAACAGGCTTTCTTCTTATTTTAGGATTGAATAATCTTTCACACGAAACGTAAAAAGAATTACAATCAACTAATGCTATTTTTTTAGTACGTAGAATGGATGACATAAGTTACAACTCCCCAGATAAAGATATCTTGTTCTTCGTTAATTAAAATTCTGTCAGTAAACTCTTTAGATCCTGACGTTAAAAACTTTTTATCTCTTTCTTGAACTAAGCTTTTAACCACAAGTTCATCATGAACGTTTGCAATCACTGTTGAAAAGTTTCTTGGTTTTAAACTTTTATCAACTACCAATAAATCCCCATCATTAATCCCAACATCGACCATTGATTTACCTTGCACTCTGATGATGAAAGTTGCTGGAACATTTCTTATTAAATGTATATTTAAATCAATATCTTCTTCGATATAATCAGTTGCAGGAGAAGGAAAACCAGCACCAGCTTTATGTAGATAATAAGGGATTGTTAGTTTCATGTTCTTGTTTTGTTCTACTTTATAGACTAGTTATACAATACACGCAAGAGGTTGTATTTTGAGTCTGTAACTGAATCAAAAGTGAATCAAAACGTGAACATCCAAAACCACATTTTGTGCTATTGTGGATAACTCCAACCACTAGTAGTTTAAATTTAGGAAAATAGATTAATGATTTGTATCAAAGCTGAAATACCAAAAGAGTTAAACGATATAGAAGATGAGTTAAAGGCTATTTATCATAGCAAAGATACAGTTTGTTTTTATATATTTAAAACAAGAGAATTAAGAAATGAATTTATAGAAAAAACTAAAGGGATGAATAAATATAGCAGAGAACAAATTTATAAAGAGTATCAATTAAATTAAGAAAGAGAGTTATATGAAATTAAATTGTCACTGTGGAGCTATTGAAGCTGAAATTAATGTTCCAGTTAATGAATTAGCAAAAATTGTGAAATGTAATTGTTCAATTTGTAAAAGAAAAAGTGCAACTATGGGTATGGTTAAAAATGAAGATTTTAAAATTACCAAGGGAGAAGACAAATTAAAACTTTACCAATTTCACACAAAAGTTGCTAAACATTATTTTTGTTCTGAATGTGGAATTTACACCCATCACAATCCAAGAAGCAATACTGCGATGACTGGATTTAATTTAGGATGTGTTGATGAGGTCGATGTAGGAAACTTAAAAGATATAACTTTGATAGATGGAAAGAACCATCCAATGGATCAGAAAAAATAATAAGTTCGATGAAAGTAACTGAGAAGTGTTTTGGTAAGGTTAAAAAAGATTGTTTTAAGTTTATTAAATCACAAGAAACTTCTGCAGAAAAGTTTAGTAATAAAGATGGGATGCTAAAGTCTTTTTTAATTCCTACGTGTTTTTGGATTGCAAAAAAAGCAAATAATAAAAAACCTTACTTTGTTGGTTTAGCGGGTGGGCAAGGAACAGGTAAAACAACAATAAGTTCAATTATAAAAATTATATTAGAAAAATATTTTAAACTTAAAGTATTTAAAATATCCATAGATGATTTTTACAAAACTCGAAAAGAAAGATTAAATTTATCAAAAAAAGTTCATCCAATGTTAATGACAAGGGGGGTGCCTGGAACCCATGACGTACAAATGATGTTAAACTTTTTTAAAAAAGCAAAGAGCAAGAATTTTAAAACAATTGATTTACCAAATTTCAATAAAGCAGTGGACGACAGATTCTCTAAAAAGAATTGGTATAAGATAAAAGAAAAACCTGATGTAATAATATTTGAAGGATGGTGTGTAGGAGCCAAGGCAGAAGAAAATAAAACTCTTAAAAGATCTATTAATTCACTTGAAAAGTTGAATGACCAAAAACTTATTTGGAGAAAGTATGTAAACCAACAATTAAGGACAAAATATAAGAAATTATATTCTCAACTTAATTGCATGATTTATCTAAAAGCTAAAAACTTTACCTTGCTTCAAAAATGGAGACTAAAACAAGAGCACAAATTATGGTTAAATACTAAAAAGTCTTCTAGTCACAAAATTATGAGTAAAGGGGATGTAATAAATTTTATGCAAACTTATCAAAGAATTACAGAAAACATGTTCAAAAAAATGCCTAAATATGCGTCTATTATTTTGAATTTAAACAGTAACCATCAAATTAAATCTGCGGTATATAAGTCAAAATGAAAAAAATATTAATACTAGTTAGTTTAACAGCCTTTAGCTTTAGTAACGCTTTTGCAGTTACTTTATACGATGCTTTAAATCAAACTTATCAAAATAACATTCAACTGAATGCTGAAAGAGAAAATATAAAAGCATCAGAAGAAGATATTAATATTTCAAAAGCTGATTACAAACCTACACTTACTTTAAGTGGCTCTAAAAGTTTAGAGAATACAAATAAATTAACCAATCAAAGTGGAGGAGATGCTACAATAAATGATGTAGATCCATTTACCACATCAATAAAATTAGAACAAACGCTTCTAGACTATGGAAGAGATTTAACTCTTGAAAAAAATATTACAGCATTAGATTTAGCTAAAGCAAAATTGATTAAAAAAGAACAAGATGTTCTTCATAGTGCGATTGATGCTTATTCAAATTTAATCTTAGCAAGAGAAAAACAAAGTATTAATAGAAAAAATTTAAATCTTTTAAGGAGACAAGTTGAAAATGACAAAATTAGATTAGACCGTGGCCAAATTACAATAACCGATTTAGCGCAGTCAGAATCTTCATTTGCTGGTGCTCAAGCTCAATTTACTCAAGCAAAAAGTGATTTATTAATTGCTAAGTTAACTTATGAAAATATAATTGGAAATTTAGAAGACCCTAATCAGTTAAAGAAAAATTCAAAATCGATTGTAAGCATTCCAAATTCTTTAAATGAAGCAATTAATTTATCTAAACAAAATAATCCAGATATTAAAATAGCAAAATTTGATTTAGTCCAATCTGAAAAAGATGTGGCAATCTCAGAATCAGATTTAAAACCTACCGCATCATTATCTCTAGAAAGATCTTATGCTGATGATATCACCTCAACAATCGATCAAAGAGAAAAAGATGTTTTAAAAGCTACAGTCAGCTGGCCTTTTTATACAGGTGGAAAAACACTATCTACAATTAACAAAAAATCAAATTTAACTACTAGAAAAAGATTATTATTAGATGATACTGTTAGAACCAGCGAAACCCATGTTGCAAGCGCATGGTCAAGTTTAGAATCTTCTAAGGGTTTTTTAAATTCTGTAAAAGTTCAAGTTAGAGCAGCTCAAATTGCAAATGAAGGAATTGCTGCAGAATATGAAAGAGGCTCAAGAACAACTCTTGATGTTATTCAATCAAATGCTTTATTGCTTTCTGCTCAACTTTCTCTAGCAAGTTCTGAGAAAAATTATCTTATGGCCCAGTATAACCTGCTAAAAGCAGTTGGTCTTTTAAACAGCCAATATCTAAAACTTAAGTAATTATTTGTTTTTTTAGACTATAAAATTAATATATTGCTAATGAGAACAAAATGTGTACATTTAATTCATGATTCGAGTGTTAAAAAAATTAAAAAAAGAGGCAAAAAATGACGAAAAGTAACCTAAAAGTAGTTAAATCTACTAAAGATCAAGAAATGGATATTAAAGAAAAGAACAAAGCACTAGACGCAGCAATAGCACAAATTACCGATAATTTTGGAAAAGGCTCAGTAATGAAGCTTGGACAAAGAAGAGCAATGGATATTGAGTCTGTTTCTACAGGATCTTTAAGTCTTGATTTGGCCTTAGGAATAGGTGGATTGCCAAAAGGAAGAATAGTTGAGGTTTATGGACCAGAGTCTTCTGGAAAAACAACATTAGCATTACAAGTTGTTGCTGAAGCACAAAAAGCTGGTGGCATTTGTGCATTTGTTGATGCAGAGCACGCTTTAGACCCAGTTTATGCAAAAAAATTAGGTGTGAATACAGAAGAACTTTTAATTTCTCAACCAGATGCTGGTGAACAAGCTTTAGAAATAGCTGATACTCTTGTTAAATCAGGATCTATTTCAGTTATCGTAATTGACTCAGTTGCAGCTTTGACTCCAAGAGCTGAAATTGAAGGTGAAATGGGTGATCACCATGTTGGTCTTCAATCTAGATTAATGAGTCAGGCTTTAAGAAAGCTAACAAGTTCAATTTCAAATACAAACACAATGATGATTTTCATCAACCAAATTAGAATGAAAATTGGAGTTATGTTTGGAAGCCCTGAAACAACATCAGGTGGAAATGCGTTGAAGTTCTACTCATCTGTTAGAATGGATATTAGAAGAATTGGTGCCATTAAAGATAAAGATGAAATTATTGGAAACTCAACAAGAGTTAAGGTAGTTAAAAATAAAGTAGCACCACCATTTAAAGTTGTTGAATTTGATTTAATGTATGGAAAAGGGATTAGTAAAATGGGGGAACTCGTTGATCTAGGTTCTAAAGCAGATATTATAGAAAAATCAGGAGCATGGTATGCTTATAAGGGTGAAAAAATAGGTCAAGGTAGAGAAAATGCTAAAACTTATCTTGCTCAAAATCCAAAAGTAGCTGCTGAAATAGAACTATTAATAAGAGAAAAAGCAGGTGTAATTCAAAAAAAGATTGAAGGAAACCCTTTAGATCCAGAAAAAGCTGCGAAAGATCAAATAGAAGATCCAAAAGCAGAGGCTAAAGAGGAAGTAGTTCCTACTAAAAAAAATTAGTTAAAAAGTCATCTTTAATTATTAAAAGGCGCTTAATTTAAGCGCCTTTTTTCCCTTACTGTTATCTAGACATAGAATAAAAAAGCTGTATTTTAAAAATATGGCAGACAAATCTTTAAACGAAATAAGAAATACATTCTTAAAATATTTTGAAAAGAATGATCATAAGATTGTAGAGTCTAGCAACTTAGTTCCAAATAACGACCCCACTTTAATGTTTGCTAACTCAGGTATGGTTCAGTTTAAAAATGTATTTACAGGGTTAGAGAAAAGAGATTATCAAAGAGCAACAACTTCACAGAAATGTGTAAGAGCAGGTGGAAAACATAATGATTTAGAGAATGTTGGATATACTCCAAGACATCACACATTCTTTGAAATGTTGGGAAATTTTTCTTTTGGAGATTATTTTAAAGAACAAGCAATTCATTATGCTTGGAATTTAATCACTAAAGATTTTGGCATAGACAAAAATAGACTTTACGTAACAGTTTATCATGAAGATGATGAGGCCTTCAATTTTTGGAAGAAAATAGCAGGTTTTAGCGATGATAAGATTATTAGAATAGCAACATCTGACAACTTTTGGTCAATGGGCGAAACAGGTCCTTGCGGACCATGTTCTGAAATTTTTTATGATCATGGAGATCATTTAACTGGTGGACTACCTGGCACCAAAGATGAAGATGGAGATCGTTTTATAGAAATATGGAACTTAGTCTTCATGCAATTTGAACAAATTTCAAAAGATAAAAGAATAGATCTACCAAAACCATCTGTTGATACTGGTATGGGACTAGAGAGGATAGCAGCTTTACTTCAGGGAACGCATGACAATTATGAAACAGATCATTTTAAAAAAATAATAAGCTCAGCATCCGACATAATTAAAATAAAACAAGATCAATCAAACCAATCTAGTTTTAGAGTTATTGCAGACCATTTGAGAGCTAGTGCTTTTTTAATAGCGGAAGGTGTACTACCCTCTAATGAAGGAAGAGGCTATGTCCTTAGAAGAATAATGAGAAGAGGCATGAGACATTCCCATTTACTTGGATCTAAGGATCCAGTTTTTTTTAATTTATTTGATACACTCAAAAATGAAATGTCAGGTAATTATCCTGAATTAATAAGAGCGGAGTCTTTAATTAAAGAAACACTAAGAATGGAAGAAGAAAAGTTTCTAGTTCTCTTAGATCGAGGAATTAAAATTTTAAATGATGAGATATCTAAAATAGACAAAGTATTACCTGGTGAAGTAGCATTCAAATTATATGATACTTATGGATTTCCATTAGATCTTACAGAAGATATTTTAAGAAATAAATCAATGTCAATTGATACAGAAAAATTTCAATCGTTGATGAAAGAAAGTAGAGAACTCGCGAAAAAAAATTGGAAAGGGTCTGGTGATGCTGCAGTTGAAGATATTTGGTTTGGAATAAAAGATAAGTTAGGAGCTACAGAATTTTTAGGTTATGAGAGTAACCAGGCAGAGGGAGTAGTTTTATCACTTCTATCAAACAATAAAGAAGTTAATGAATTAAAAGAAAATGATGAGGGCATGATTATTGTTAACCAGACTCCATTTTATGGAGAATCTGGAGGTCAAGTAGGGGATACAGGTGAAATTATTGCAAATAATTTTAATTTCGAAGTAACAGATGTTCAAAAGAAATTAGGTGACCTATATGTGCATTACGGAAAAGTTATTAGTGGATCAATAAAGATAAATGAAAGTGTTGAACTTAAAATTGATACTAAAAGAAGAGATGATACCAGGGCTTACCACTCAGCAACTCACTTGTTACACGAGTCTTTAAGAAGAGTATTAGGTGATCATGTAACTCAAAAAGGCTCTTTAGTTGAACCAAGTCGTTTAAGATTTGATTTTAGTCATATGAAACCAATACCAACAGATGAAATTGATAAGATAGAAAACTTTGTGAATACAATGGTTTTAAAAAAATCAGACGTAAAAACTCGTTTAATGACACCAGATGAGGCAGTTGAAAACGGAGCATTAGCTCTATTTGGAGAAAAGTATGGTGACGAGGTTAGAGTTCTTTCAATGGGAGATGATGAAGGGAAGTATTTTTCAACAGAACTTTGTGGTGGAACTCACGTAAAAAATACAGGTGATATAGGCAAATTTAAGATAATTAGCCAATCTTCAATTGCAGCAGGAGTGAGAAGAATAGAGGCTTTAAGAGACAAGCAATTAGAAGATTTTTTACAAAATAAAGAGAAATTATCTAATATTTCCTCAGAAAAAAATGATGAGCTTATTAAAGAATTAAGTGAACAAATATCTAAATTAGGTGGAAAGCCAAACTTAGATCAATCAGATCAAAAAACATTAATTAAAAATTTATCAAAACAACTAGAAATAATTTCTGTTAATTCAATTTTAGAGGATAAATCAAAAAACATTATTAAAGATGAAGAAATTAGTGGAGTTAAACTAAGATTTCAAAAAGTTGATGGATTACAACCAAAAGAATTAAGAAAACTTGTAGATAAAGGAAAGAAAGAATTAAGTGAAGGTATCATTATAGTGTTTGCTAGCAAAGATGATAAAGTTGGAATTGCAGTTGGTGTTACCGATAGTTTAACAGAAAAATTTGATGCAGTTAAATTTGTTAAAGTGGGATCAGAGATTATTGGAGGTCAAGGGGGCGGAGGTAGAAAAGATTTTGCTCAAGCTGGTGGCCAGGATCAATCAAAAATTGATGATGCTTTTGAAAAGCTAAAAACTTTAATTTAATTTCTTTTTAAGATTACCGTCAATCTCATCTAAAAACTGATTAGTAGTTAAATATTTACTTGAAGGACCAATTAAAATTGCTAAATCCTTTGTCATTGCACCATTTTCAACACATTCAATACAAACTTTCTCAATAGTTTGAGCAAATTTTATTAACTCATCATTGCTATCAAGTTTTCCTCTGTGTGCCAATCCTCTTGTCCAAGCGAAGATAGATGCAATAGGGTTTGTTGAAGTTTCTTTACCTTGCTGGTGCATTCTATAGTGTCTTGTAACAGTTCCATGTGCAGCTTCAGCTTCCATTACTTTTCCATCAGGTGTTAATAATGTACTAGTCATTAATCCTAAAGAACCATAACCTTGCGCCATGGTATCCGACTGAACATCACCATCGTAGTTTTTGCAAGCCCAGATATATTTACCACTCCATTTCATTGCACAAGCAACCATATCATCAATTAATCTATGTTCGTACGTTAGGTTATTTTTTTCAAAATCTGCTTTGTATTCTTTCTCAAAAATCTCTTGGAATATGTCTTTAAATCTTCCATCGTATTGTTTTAAAATTGTATTTTTAGTAGACATATAAACAGGCCATTTCTTTATTAATCCATAGCTAAAACAAGACCTTGCAAAGTCTTCAATTGATTTATCTAAATTATACATTGAAAGTGCAACACCAGGACCAGTAAAATTAAACACTTCATATTTTATTTCATCTTTGCCATCCTCAGAAGTCCATTTAACTTCCATCTTACCTTTGCCAGGTACTTTAAAATCTGTTGCTCTATATTGATCTCCAAAAGC
Source organism: uncultured Pelagibacteraceae bacterium (assembly GCA_902512765.1). GTDB lineage: Bacteria > Pseudomonadota > Alphaproteobacteria > Pelagibacterales > Pelagibacteraceae > Pelagibacter. Next base: position 35,933 of record CABXKF010000005.1, read on the forward strand.
ATGTCTTCCAATGATCACAGGATCTGTCCAAGAAGGCACAAGTTTGGGAATATTTTTGCAGATAATTGGCTCTCTGAAAACGGTACCACCAATAATATTTCTTATAGTTCCGTTAGGAGATCTCCACATCTTTTTAAGGTCAAATTCTTTAACTCTATCTTCATCAGGTGTAATTGTTGCACATTTAATTCCAACACCAATTTTTTTAATGGCATTTGCTGAATCTATTGTGATCTGATCATCAGTATTGTCTCTACTTTTCATACCAAGATCATAATATTCAATTCCTAGATCAAGATATGGAAGAATTAGTTTATTCTTGATAAACTCCCAAATGATACGAGTCATTTCATCGCCATCAAGCTCTACAACTGGGTTATTTACCTTGATTTTACTCATTAAAATAATTTATCTTATTAATTGAATTTGAGTGGTTTATATACATATTAATCAAAAATTAGCAAATATAAGAAAATGATTAGCAAGATATTTCCAAAGATACACACAGAAGGCTACAAATTTTTAGTTATTGCAGGCTTCATTACAATAATTTTATTATCTCTAAGTGGTTTTCTTGGAACGATAGGTTTACTGTTAACTGTATGGGTTTATTATTTTTTCAGAGATCCAGAAAGAGCTATAATAGAAGACGATAATTATCTAGTAAGTCCAGCAGATGGAGAGGTAATTAAAGTCGAAGAAGTTGATGGACCAAAAGAAGTTGGTTTAGAAAATAAAAAATTTAAAAAGATAAGTGTGTTCATGAATGTTTTTGACTGTCATGTAAATAGAACACCTTGTTCGGGTAAAGTTGAGGAAATTTTATATAAACCTGGCAAATTTTTTAATGCATCTTTAGACAAAGCAAGTGAAGACAATGAGAGAAATTATTATAAAATAAAAGATAAAAGTGGAAACGATATAATAGTAGTTCAAATAGCTGGACTAGTTGCAAGAAGAATTGTTTGCGAAACAGATAAAGGTCAAGAGCTTAACCAAGGTGATAGAATTGGTATGATTAGATTTGGAAGTCGTGCAGACGTTTATTATGAGAATTATGAACCTTTAGTAAAAGTTGGGCAAAAAACAATTTCGGGTGAGACTTTGTTGGCTAAAAAATAAAAATGGAACAACCCAAAAATAATTTAAAAATTATAGCAGATAAAAAAAATGCCCGAGTAATTCTACCCAATATACTTACTTTAGTCGGTGTTTGCATTGGTTTAACCTCAATTAGATTTGCATTAGATGAAAAATTTGAATTTGCAATTATAGCAATAATTTTTGCAGCTTTATTTGATTGGTTAGATGGAAGAATTGCAAGATTAATTAAAGGAACTTCAGAAGTTGGAAAAGAATTAGACTCTTTAGCAGATGTGATTAGTTTTGGTGTAGCACCGGCATTTATTATGTATTTTTGGAAGTTAAATGAATTGGGAAGATTCGGCTGGTTGCTATGTTTGATTTATGTAAGTTGTGTGGCATTAAGATTGGCAAGGTTCAATGTTAATTCAAATCAAGAGCCTTCATGGAGAGATAATTTTTTTGAAGGAGTTCCTTCACCAGCAGGGGGAATTTTAGTTTTGACACCTTTAATTATCAGTATAACAAATTTTGATTATATTAAGCTTGATTATGATATTATTGTACCAACTTGTTTTATAATAATTTCTTTACTGTTAATAAGTAAATTCCCTAGCTATTCATTTAAAAAGATTATTATACAAAGAAAAACAACTATTTTCTTATTATTTGGTATTGTTTTATTTTTAGGATTACTTTTAATTTATCCTTTTAACGTAATAGCAATAAGCTCAATTATTTATCTAATTATGTTACCAATTAGTTTTTTTCATTTTCAAAAATTAAAAAAACAACATCTCGATAAAAATCTAGTTGATGATGACGATGATTTAGAAGATGTCTTGTAATGAAAAAAAATGTCATAATATCACTCGCTGACTCAAATTATTTTGAATTACTTAATGAATTAGTAGACTCCATAAAAAGTTTTCAAGAAAGTGAAAATACTGCAATTTGTATTATGGATGCAGGATTAACAGATGATCAAAAATCTGTTTTGAAGAACAAAGTAGATGAAATAAAATCTGCTGATTGGGATATTGAGGTTCCTGATTTTAAAATAAAAGGAAGAGAATGGTTAAAAAGCCAAGTATCAAGAGCATTTCTTCCAAAATATTTTCCTGATTATGAAAAATATTTATGGATCGATGCCGATGCCTGGGTTAATTCGTGGGAAGCGATTGAATTATATTTTAAAGGGTGTGAAAATAATAAATTATCAATTGCAACATCAGCAGATAGAGCGTACGGAAGAGTTTTAAGAGCAGAGTGGTTTCTTGGAAGTTTTGCTAGAATTAAATCTCAGAATTACAAACACGCAAAATCATCTGGATTTTCTGAAAAAATTGCAAGACAGGTAGCTCTCAAACCTCATTTAAACATAGGTGTCTTTGCATTAGAGGCAAATGCTCCTCATTGGAAAGTATGGCAAAAAAATTTAAAGATTGCTTTAAAAGCAGGAAAAATTTGGGGATCAGAACAAATTGCAATGAATATTGCAATTTATCACGACGAAATGGATGTAGAAATTTTACCAGCTTATTGCAACTGGACTTTAATTGAAGCATTAAAATTTGATACAAACAAAGATACCCTTGTAGAGCCATATCTCCCAAATCATAAAATTGGAATAGTTCATTTTGCAGGAAAAAATAACGACCAAATAAGAAATAATAAAAATTTTATCTCTAAAGTTAAAACAGTTAATGGTGAGATAATTGATAAAAAATTGAGATTTGATAATAATTGAAAAAAAATAAAATTTCTAAAAACTGGGTTAACAAACAAAGAAGAGATACCTATGTTAGGCAATCAAAAGTTGACGGGTATAGAGCAAGATCTGCATATAAATTAATTGAAATAGATGAAAAATTTAAAATTTTTAAAGGTGGTATTTCTGTAATAGATATTGGAGCAGCCCCAGGTAGTTGGTCACAATATGCGGCAAAAGTTGCAAAAAGTGGTAGACTGATATCGATAGACCTAAAAGAAATGGAGCCCATAGGTAATACCGTTCAAATCCAAGGTGACTTTACTGAAGAAAATATTCAAGACGAAATTAAAAAACATGTAAAAACTAAGGTAGATGTGGTCATGTCCGATATGGCTGTAAATACTACAGGAATAAAAAACATTGATTCAATCCAAACAGGCGAACTATGCAAGGAAGCTATGTTTTTTGCAAAGGATCTTTTAACTGATAAAGGTTATTTTATCTCAAAAATTTTTATGGGAGGCACATTTAATGAAATAGTCGCAGAAGGAAAAAAATATTTTAAAGAAGTTAAGGTTTTTAAACCTAAATCCAGTAGAAAAGACTCTAAGGAAAGTTTTATCATTTGTAGTAGTCTTAGATAGGTACTTTTAATTTAAAATGAATCGTATATAAAAGATTATGGTTCCTATAAAAGAAGCACTTACCTTTGATGACGTCACGTTAGCCCCAAAATACTCTGAAATATTGCCTTCGGAGGTTAATACTGGCATCGAATTAACTGGTAACCTTAAACTAAAAATTCCTCTTTTATCGTCTGCAATGGATACAGTCACAGAGAGTAAAATGGCAATTGCTATAGCAAAAGCTGGTGGAATAGGAGTTATTCATAGAAATTTAGACATCAAAAAACAAATTATAGAAATTAAAAAAGTCAAAAAACAAAAATTACTAGTAGGCGCAGCTGTCGGAGCTGGACCCAACGAATTTGATAGGTCCAAAGCTATAATAAAAGAAGGTGTTGATCTGATAGTGGTTGATACAGCTCACGGTCATACCAAAAAAGTTGGAGAGATCATTAAATTTATTAAAAAATTAAAGAATAAAAAGATTGCTTTATGTGCTGGAAATATTGCAACGCCAGAAGCAGCTAAATTTTTAATTAAATTAGGTGTTGATATTATTAAAGTTGGAATTGGCCCTGGATCTATTTGCACTACAAGATTAGTTGCGGGAATTGGTGTTCCTCAATTAAGTGCAATTTTGTCTGTAAGAAATGGATTAAAAAATAAGAATATAAAAATTATTTCTGATGGTGGAATTAAATATTCGGGTGACCTTGCAAAAGCATTTGCTGCAGGGGCTGATGCTGTGATGATAGGATCATTATTTGCTGGTACAGATGAAACACCAGGAAAATTAATAAAGAAAAATGGAAAATTATTTAAAAGCTTTAGAGGAATGGGCTCTGTAGGAGCGATGAACAAAGGTTCAGCAGATAGATATTTTCAAACTAAACAAAGAGATACATCAAAATATGTTCCAGAAGGAGTTGAAGGTTTTGCAAAATATAAAGGAGATGTTGGAAGTATTATTTATAAATTGATTGGTGGACTAAGATCATCTATGGGCTATCTTGGTTCCAAAAATATAATTAAACTTAGAATAAAACCAAACTTTGTTAAGATAACTAAAGCAGGTTTTTACGAAAGTATGGTTCACAACGTAGATGTAGTTAAAAATGACAGTAAATATTAATGAATAAAATTTTTAAATTAATTGCTTTAATATATTTTTCTTTATTTTCTATAAACTTGGCACTAAGTGCAGAAAGTTTTTTTGATGAAGCATTAAAAAAGTATCAAGATAAAAAATATGATGATGCACGATTTATGTTAGAGCGTAATATAGTTTTTAACCCCAAAGATGCAAAATCGTATTTGTATTTAGCAAAAATTTATAATCATGAAAAAAATCAAAAAAAAGAAGAATATAATTTGGACACAGCGTTATTGATAGAGCCAAATAATGAAGAAGTTATTTTAATGTTAATGAAAATAGCTTTAAAGAAATCAAATTACTCTAAAGTCAAAAATCTCTCACAAACATTTGTAAAAGTTTGTGACGAATTATGTGATGAAAATAATGAAATTCAAAAGTCTCTTAAAAATATAGAACCAGAAAATGAGTCTTGATCAAAATCTTGATAAAATCTTAATAATAGATTTTGGTTCACAATTTACGCAATTAATTGCTAGAAGAATTAGAGAACTAGGTGTTTTTTCTGAAATAATAAGTCACAAAAAAATCAAAATTAATGATGTTAATAGCTCTATTAAAGGAATTATTTTATCTGGTGGACCTTTAAATGTTTATCAAATTAACAAATATTCATTTGATAAAAAGATTATAAATTTAAATATTCCAATTCTTGGTATTTGTTTTGGTCATCAAATTCTTTCTAAGCTTAATGGTGGTAAAGTTAAGCAATCAAAACATCGTGAGTTTGGACTGGCAAATATTTATAAAAAAAATGAAAGCCTTTTAACTAAAAATTTTTTCAATAAACAAAAATTTAAAAAGGTTTGGATGAGCCATGCAGATCAGGTATCAAAGCTTCCAAAAAATTTTAAAGTAGTAGCATCAAGTACTAATTCAAAATTTGCCATTGTAGAAAATAAATTAAAAAGGTTTTATGGAATTCAATTCCATCCAGAGGTAACCCATACTGAAAACGGAAAAAAATTGATTAGCAATTTTATTTTTTTGATTTGTAAAATTAAACGTAATTGGTCTTCTAAAGATCAAAAAATACAGCTTATTAAGGAAGTTAAAGATCAAGTTGGTTCTGAAAAAGTTATTTGTGCTTTATCAGGCGGTGTTGATAGTAGTGTGGTGGCTCAATTACTTAATAAAGCCATTGGTAAAAAATTATATTGTATTTTTGTTAATACTGGTCTTTTGAGAAAAAACGAAGAAGTGCAAGTTGTAAAGACTTTTAAGAAACGTTTAAAAATGAACTTAATTTATGTAAATGCAGAAAAGGAATTTTTAAAAAGGCTTCACAATGTTTCTGATCCTGAAAAAAAGAGAAAAATTATAGGTAATCTTTTTATAAAAATATTTGAAAGATACGCAAAAAAAATTAAAAATGTTAAATTTTTAGCACAAGGAACTCTTTATCCAGATTTAATTGAAAGTAGATCGGTAACAGGCAGTCAAACCTCAAAAATAAAATCACATCATAATGTTGGAGGACTTCCAAAAAAGATGAAACTTAAACTTGTCGAACCTTTAAAATTTCTTTTTAAAGATGAAGTTAGAAAATTAGGTTTAGAATTAAATTTAAGTAAGGATATTATTTCAAGACATCCTTTCCCAGGACCTGGTTTAGCAATTAGAATGCCAGGGATAATTACAAATGATAAAATTAAAATCCTTAAAGAGGCTGATTACTATTTTATTCAAGCTTTAAAAGATCATGGTCTTTACCACAAAATATGGCAAGCATATGCTGCTTTGTTACCAGTCAAAACAGTAGGTGTTATGGGTGACAATCGTACTTATGAGTATTTATGTCTTTTAAGAGCAATAACTTCTGAAGATGGAATGACTGCAGATTTTTATGAGTTCAAAAAGACTTTCATGGAAACAATTTCTAATCAAATAGTGAATAGCATAAGAGGTATTAATAGAGTTGTTTATGATATTACCTCAAAACCACCTAGTACTATTGAATTAGAGTAGTTTTGAACTATAAATTAGTCATATGAAATATTTGCATACCATGATCAGAGTTAAAAATATTGATGAGTCATTAAAATTTTTCTGTGATGGATTAGGATTAAAAGAAACAAGACGTATGGAAAATGAAAAGGGTAGATTCACTCTTGTCTTTCTTGCAGCCCAAAATGATGAAAAAGCAGAAATTGAATTAACATATAACTGGGATGGTGATGAACTTGGTGAAGGTTCAAGAAATTTTGGCCATTTAGCTTATAGAGTTGATAACATTTATGAAACTTGTCAAAGATTGCTGGATATGGGTTATACTATTAATAGACCGCCTCGTGATGGTCATATGGCGTTTGTTAGATCTCCAGACAATATTTCAATTGAAATACTTCAAGAAGGAAATTTAGAACCTAAAGAACCTTGGGCTTCAATGGAAAATACCGGCTCGTGGTAAGTCGATGAAAAAGCAAATATTAGATATAATTAAAAAAAAAAATAAATCAAAGATTGTTAGTTTAACTGCCTATTCAAAGAATATTGCTTCAATTTTGGATAACTTCTGCGATATAATTTTAGTAGGAGATTCACTTGGTTCAGTTTTATACAATTATAAATCTACAAGACAAGTAAGCTTAAAGACTATGATAGAGCATTCAAAAAGTGTGAGAATGGGTATAAAAAAAAGTTTAATGGTTGTTGATATGCCACATAACACATATCGAAATTCTAAAGAAGCACTTAAAAATGCAAAAAAAATAATTTCAATTACAAAATGTGATGCTGTTAAATTGGAAGGTGGGAAAAAAATTTATAATATTGTTCAAGCTTTAACTAAAAATAAAATACCAGTAATGGGTCACTTAGGATTACTGCCTCAATCAGACAAAACTTTTAAATACAAAGGAAAAAAAAGTTCTGAAAGAAATAAGATTTTAAATGATGCCAAATTATTAGAAAGTGCAGGTGTATTTTCAATTGTTCTTGAATGCGTAGAAACTACTCTAGCAAAAAAAGTAACAAGTCAGATTAACATTCCAACTATTGGAATAGGAGCTTCAAATAATTGTGATGGACAGATTTTGGTACTAGATGATTTGATTGGACTTAACCCAATAGATGTTAGGTTTGTTAAGAAATATAGCAATATTAGAAAAGAAATAAAAAAAGCAGTATTTAATTATTCTCAGGATGTGAGGCAAAAAAAGTTTCCACTAAAGAAACACTCGTATTAACTAAAAATATTTAATAAATTCTTCATTAATTTTTAAAATTTCTAGATCAACTAATCCACCAATTATTAACTGCAATCCTACAATAAGAATAAATATTAACCCCATATAAGCAATCCAGATATGTTTTTGTATGTAATTTGCCATGTAGGTTGCTAAGGCTCCAGTCAAAACGACCGATAAAACAAGGCCAAAAATCATAAAACCAAAATATTCTTTAGCCGCTGCAACAACCCCAATAACATTGTCAAAGCTAATCATAATATCTGCAAATAAAACTTTTCCAATACTACTTATGTAAGAGGGTTCTTTTGTTTTTTTAGTTTGTGATTTAATTTTTTTAATATCAACCAAATCTTTTCTTAAATCATTGACAATCCAAATTAATAATAATCCCCCTAATATTTTGATGAAATAAAATTTAAATAAGTAAGTAGCAAATATCGCAAAAAAAATTTTGAATACAAAAGCTCCTGCCACACCCCACAAAATAATTTGTTTCCTATTTTTGGGTACAAAGTTTGCTGCAATTGAACCAACTATAACTGCGTTATCAGCTGTTAAGATAATAGTGATAAAAATAATTTTAGTTAAAATAACGAGTTCTTCAATCAAGGTAAGTTAATATTATTTTAAATTTATAATAATTCAATAAAAAGTATAAAAAAAAAGGCGGCCAAATTAATGACCGCCTCTAATATTATCTAAAATTATTTTTGAGACCAAGTAGGCATTGGATACTGCAATTTACATGCAGCTAATTCAAATGGATAAACTGTACAATATTTACCACCTTGAACTTGCATCAAAATACCTCTAGTTTTTTCATTTTGACCGTCAGCACCAAATTTAATTCCTCTGTAAGGAACAATTAAAGAGTCTGATGACATATCTAAATTAACTAACGCTTGTCTAATTTTTTCAGGATCAGTTGATCCAGCATTATTAATTGCATTCGCTAATGCCATAAAGCCAGTAAAAGCTCTAGCTGGTACATCAGATAGATCTCTTCCACCTGAGTGAGTTTTGAAAAGGTCATTTACAGTACCAATCATTGGAATTGTAGTAGCCAAGTCAGTATTGAAAGGAGATCTTGTAATTACACCTTCAGCTTTACTTCCCATAGTAGCTATAAATTTTGGATCAGTATATCCAGCATTCTGTGCAACTAAAAGTTTAGGGTTGTAATCAAGTTCTTTAGCAGTATTTAAAAATAAATAAGCATCAGCAGTATAAGATGATGGCAATAAAACATCAGGGTTTTTTGCTTTCAATCTCTGTACTTCAGAACTTAAAGATGTTGTTTTTGCTTTATAGCTAATTTTTTCAATAACTTTAAATCCTTGATCTTTAGCCATTTTATTTTGTGTTCCACCACTATCAGATCCCCACAAAGTATCTTCATGAATAATACCAAGTGTATTTAATTTGTTATTATTCTTTTTGTTGAAGTCATTCATAAATTCAAACATTAATTGAGTAAATTCACCATCGTGTGGAGTAACTCTAAAGAAATATTTAAATCCTCTTGTTGTTAATTTTGGAGATGTAGACTCACCATTAACCCAAGGTATGCCAGCTCTTTCAGAAACTTGACTAGCTGCACCAGTAACTGATGAATAGTAAGCTCCAAACATTGCGTGAACTTTATCAGAATTTAACATTTTTTCTGTTTCACCAACTCCAATATCTGGTTTTCCACCATGGTCACCAACAACTATTGAAATTTTTCCACCACCTAAACCTTTTAGACCAGCATCTTTTGCTAAAGGCATTCCAGGAATATTGTGGCTATTATTAATAATATCTAAAGCAGTTTGTACTGCAGCAACCGCATCCTTACCCACTTGGGCTACAGGACCAGTTAATGGATACAGTA